>NZ_JAVVQU010000042.1:0-22366 GCF_036655075.1 Niameybacter sp.
GTAGAACACCAGCCTTCCAAGCTGGCCACGTGGGTTCGATTCCCATCACCCGCTTATTTAAAAGCCTTACTCAATTGAGTAAGGCTTTTTATATATATCAATGTATAGTTGTACATTGATAGCAAGTAAGCTATCAATAAAAGGAGGTAATAGAATGACTAAATTAAAACTCTTAGAATTATTAGAGAGCCATAAAGGTGAGTATTTATCAGGAGAAGCTATAGCACAGAGCTTAGGATTCTCGAGAGCAGCAATATGGAAGCATATTAATCTGCTAAGAGAAGAAGGTTATGATATTGAATCCACTAAGAAGAAGGGGTATACACTTAATGTGAATTCAGATATTCTTTCTAAAACAAAATTAAAGCAGTTCCTTAATGAAGATTTTCCTATAGACGAAATACAGCTCTACAAGACCATAGATTCAACGAATAAGGGTGTACTGATGTCTTACCTTATTGAAGAGAAGAATTGGGCTGTAGTGGCTAGTGAGGAGCAAGAAAAAGGACAGGCTAAGCAGCAGATGAGCTTTTATTCACCTCAAGGGAAGGGTGTTTATATGAGTGTAGGGATTAACTTAGGTTGTTCAATCGAACAGATTGAGACCATCATTAAACAAAATAGCGAAGCAGTAAAAGCTGTTCTTCTAGATACTGCACAAATTGAGGCTGAAGTAGGAGAAGATAATAATATATATTATCAAGGCAAAAAGTTGGGTGGCATCATGACCCAAATGATTGTTGAAGCAGAGAGTAAGATTGTAAAAGGTATGATTGTAGGAATAGGTATTTATGTGCATGGAGCAGATGAAAAACATATTGCTTTGACAGATATAACAGGTGCTTATTGTAATAGAAGTGAGCTTATTAGTAGGCTATTAAACAGCTTGTATAGCTATTATAGATAGGATAAGCGTGAACATATTATGTATAGAATATAAAAGGGATTGTAGCATACAAAATCTTGGATAAAAGCAGATAATAGCCCTAGGAGGGGCAATCTAGAAAACTATTTCAAGGTAATTTTCTAGATTGCTCCTCCTAGGGCCTATAAACATGTAGTATAAGATAACCTTTTTATTTTTGCGATTAATTTACTTATAATTATCTATAAAGTAGTCATAAATAGAAAATGCATTGGTTAAGCTATGAATAATATATAGTTTAATCTAAAGTACAGATTGAACAAAGTCAACACCATAGTTAAATGCTGCTTGAAGGTTATTTTCACTTGGATTAAATGCAATATTTAAGGGTTCAAGTGGCATAGGGAATTTAAGTTGATTAAAGCGGTCAGCGATATGTTTAGTGGCTTCCCCACTCCAGCCATATGAGCCAAAGCAACCGGCTTTAATACCCTTATGAATAACAGGATTTAATGAAGTTAGAAGTTTCCAAACAGGTGGAAGTGTATCTGCTAAAATAGTAGGGGAACCAATAAGAAGCCCCTTTGTAAGACTTGCTTCACTAAGTACTTCGTCAAAGTCAGCTGTTACTAAGTCATAAAGTAAAACATCACAGTTGGTACTTGTGCTTAAAATACCTTCTTGAATTGCTAAAGCAAGTTTTTCTGTGTACCCATAGGCAGAAACATAGGCAATTACAATACTAGGAGTAGGTCTTACAGTTGGCTTGCTCCATTCTTTGTAGAAATTGATATATTTAGTGATATGAGTGCGATCTAATATCATACCATGTCCAGGACAGATGAAGTCGATTTCTAAAGTTTCAATTTTAGCGAGGGCTTTAAGTACAAAAGGCTTAAATGGACCCATAATCATATCATAGTAATATTTGTAAGCTTTAATATAATCTTCCTCATGAGAAGGTTCAAGTTCAGTTTTAAAGATACGTTCATCACTATAATGTGCTCCAAATGAGTCGCAGGTTATAAGTGTACGGTCTTCTTCAATATACGAATACATAGAATCAGGCCAGTGTAGGCAAGGTGCTCCAATGAAGCGAATTGTTTTATCACCAAGCGAAAGTTTTTCACCATCTTTTACAGCGAAACTTTTGAAAGGTGCATTAATAATTTCTGCCATGTAGCGGATTGCCTGAGTTGTACCTACAACTGTAGCAAGAGGTGCAAGCTCTAGAAGACGTGCAACACTGCCTGCATGGTCTGGCTCTGTATGATTGACGATGATATAGTCAATTTGGGTTGGATCGATTACTGTTTTTAAGTTTTCTAAGTATGTATCAAAGAATTTGGCCTTTACCGTTTCAAATACAGCAGTTTTTTCACTTCCCTTTAAAACATAAGCATTATAGGTTGTACCAAATTCTGTCTCCATTACAATATCAAAAATTCTAAGATGAGGGTCACAGGCGCCAACCCAAGATAAAGCATTTGTAACATTAAGATGTTTAGCCATAACAAGACTCCTTTATAGTATTTGCTAGATAATAATTATTATAGTTGAAAATTTTAAGATGTCAAATATGAGAAAGTCACTTTTCAAACGAAAAAAATCTGCTATAATAAAAATTAGAGGATAATTATTATCCGTGATAAATAAATAATTATGAAGAATGTACTAAATTTTATACTATAATACATTATTTTAAAAGTAACAACAAATTCAAGGAGAGAATACACATGGCAAAAAAAATGATGACAATTGATGGTAATACAGCTGCGTCTTATGTAGCTTATGCATTTACAGATGTTGCAGCGATTTATCCTATCACACCATCTACAACAATGGCAGAAGTAGTCGATGAATGGGCAGCACAAGGGAAGAAAAATATCTTTGGGCAAAATGTAAGTGTAGTAGAAATGCAATCTGAAGCAGGTGCAGCAGGAACATTCCATGGCTCACTTCAAGCAGGAGCACTCACAACAACCTTTACAGCTTCACAAGGGTTACTTCTTATGATTCCTAATATGTATAAAGTAGCTGGAGAACTTCTTCCAGGGGTATTCCATGTAAGTGCTCGTGCATTAGCAGCACAAGCTTTATCAATTTTTGGTGACCATCAAGATGTTATGGCAGCTCGTCAAACAGGATGTGTAATGCTTGCATCTGGTTCTGTACAAGAAGTAGCAGATATTGCACCAGTGGCACATCTTGCAGCAATTAAAGGAAGATTACCTTTTATTCATTTCTTCGATGGATTCAGAACATCACATGAGATTCAAAAAGTAGAAGTATTAGATTACAGTGACTATGAAAGCTTAATTGATCAAGAAGCTTTAGCAAGTTTCAGAAGCAGAGCTCTTTCACCAAATCACCCTGTAACACGTGGTACAGCTCAAAACCCTGATATCTACTTCCAAACAAGAGAAGCTTCAAACAAATTCTACGACAACATTGTTGGTATAGTGGAAGATTACATGGCTCAAATCTCTACTTTAACAGGTAGAAAACATAGCTTATTCGATTACTATGGTGTAGAAAATGCTGAAAACGTAATTATTGCTATGGGTTCAGTAACAGAAGCACTTGAAGAAACTATTGACCATATGAATGCAAATGGTGGTAGCTTTGGTCTTGTAAAAATTCACTTATACAGACCATTCTCAGTAGAGCATTTCTTAAATGCAGTACCAACATCAGCTAAGAGAATCTGTGTACTTGACCGTACAAAAGAACCAGGTGCATTAGGCGAACCTCTTTACTTAGATGTACGTGGTGCATTCTATGATAGTAATAGAAGCCCAATGATTATTGGTGGACGCTATGGTCTTGGTTCAAAAGACGTAACACCAACAGACCTTAAGGCTGTATTTGACAACTTAGTAAGTACAGAACCTAAAAATAGATTTACAGTAGGTATCGTAGATGATGTTACAAATACATCATTAGTAGCACAAGATACACTTAGAATTGCTTCACCAGGTACAATTAGATGTAAATTCTGGGGACTTGGTTCAGATGGTACAGTAGGTGCTAACAAACAAGCAATCAAAATCATTGGTGAACACACTAATAAATATGTTCAAGCATACTTTGATTATGATTCTAAAAAATCTGGTGGTATTACAATGTCTCACTTAAGATTTGGTGATGAGCCTATCCGCGCGACATACCTTATCGATGAAGCAGATTACATTGCTTGTCATAAACAAGCATTTGTAAGCCAATACAATATCCTTAAAGGTCTTAAAAAAGGTGGAAACTTTGTTCTTAATACAGAGTGGGATTTAGCTGGACTTGAACAAAACCTACCAAATGATATGAAACAATTTATTGCGCAAAATGAAATTAACTTCTACACAGTAGATGGTACAAATATTGCAAAAGAAATTGGTCTTGGTTCACGTATTAATATGATCATGCAAGCAGCTTTCTTTAAACTTGCGAACATCATTAGTGAAAATGAGGCTATAGAGTACCTTAAAGCATCTATTAACAAAGCATATGGTAAAAAAGGTGAAAAAATCCTTTCTATGAACTATGAAGCAGTAGAAAAAGGTATGAATGCACTTAATAAAGTGGAAGTACCAGCTTCTTGGAAAACTGCAACAAATAATAAAGTAGAAGCAGCAGCAACACCTTGTGGCTGTGGAACATGTACATGTGGTGCTACTGCACAGGTAGAAGAAAAACCAGACTTCATTAAAAATATTGTTGAGCCAATCAACTCACAAGAAGGTAACAGCCTTCCAGTAAGTGCATTCAATGATTATGAAGATGGTACATTCCCAGCAGGTACAGCAGCCCATGAAAAACGTGGTATTGCAGTAGATATTCCAAGATGGGATACAGAAAAATGTATTCAATGTAACCAATGTGCATATGTATGTCCACATGCATGTATTAGACCAATCCTTGTAAATGCAGATGAAAAAGCAAATGCACCAGAAGGATTTGAATCTAAAAAAGCAATTGGTAAGGCATTCGAAGGCCTTGAATACAGAATTCAAGTAAGTGCACTTGACTGTACAGGATGTGGTAGCTGCGCACAAGTTTGTCCAGCTAAAGGTAAAGCCTTATTTATGGAGCCACTTGCAGAACAAGTAGAAAAAGAAGTAGCAAACTGGGATTATGCAGTTAAAGAAGTTTCTTACAAAGGTGACCTTGTAGAAGGTAAAACAGTTAAAGATAGTCAGTTTAAAACACCGCTTATAGAATTCTCAGGCGCATGTGCAGGTTGTGGTGAAACACCATATATTAAACTTGTAACACAACTCTTTGGTGAGCGTATGATGATTGCCAATGCAACAGGTTGTTCATCAATCTGGGGCGGTAGTGCACCATCTACACCATATACAACAAACCACGAAGGTAAAGGGCCATCATGGGCAAACTCACTCTTCGAAGATAATGCTGAATATGGTTATGGTATGTTCCTTGCAGTTAAACAAATGAGAAATAAACTTCAAGCGAACATGGAAACACTTGTAGCTATGGATATTCCAGCTGAATACAAAGAAGTATTCACAAACTGGTTAGAAAACAAAGAAAATGGTGAAGGTTCAAAAACAGCAAGTAAAGCTGTAAGCGAGCTTCTTACAAACTACACATTAACAGATGAAAAAGCAGTAGCACTCATTACAGAAATTGCTGAAAGAGAAGACTACTTAGTAAAACGTTCACAATGGATTCTTGGTGGTGACGGTTGGGCATATGATATCGGTTACGGTGGTCTTGACCATGTACTTGCATCAGGTGAGAACGTAAATGTCCTTGTATTTGATACAGAAATCTATTCTAATACAGGAGGTCAATCTTCTAAAGCAACACCAGTAGCAGCCATTGCAAAATTCGCAGCATCTGGTAAACGTGCTAAGAAAAAAGACTTAGGTAAAATGATGATGGCTTATGGCAATGTGTATGTAACACAAGTTGCTATGGGTTCAGATAAACCTCAAACAATTAAAGCAATTCTTGAAGCAGAGGCATATGATGGTCCATCTATCATCATTGCTTATGCACCATGTATTAGTCATGGTCTGAAAAAAGGTATGGGCTGTTCTATGGAAAACATGGCAGATGCAGTTAAAGCTGGATACTGGAATTTATACAGATATAACCCATTATTAGAAGATCAAGGCAAAAATCCATTCATATTAGACTCTAAAGAGCCAACAACAAGCTTTAGAGACTTCATTATGGATCAAGTACGCTATTCATCACTTGCAAAACAGTTCCCAGAACAAAGTGAAGAACTCTTTGTATTAGCAGAAAAACATGCTAAACAACGTTATGAAGGCTACAAAAAATTAGCAGAACAAGAATAATACCCCTCTCATATGATTAAAAAGGCTGTCACACGAAGTGGCAGCCTTTTTGTAATAGGTAGGTAGGGTGAATGAGAAGCATTCATACACAATAAAGGATGAATAAAGGAGGGAGTAAAAGTGAAGTTATACATCACTTTTACTCCCTCCTTTATAGAGGATAACAAATTCTTCGAGCTTCTCTATGGTTTCAGGACTCAATATATGTTCAATTTTACATGCATCTGATTCTGCAATTTGAGGGCTTAGACCAAGGACATGGGTTAAGAACTTCTTAATGAGCGTATGTCTGTAAATAATGTCTTTTGCTGTTTTACGCCCTAAGTCGGTGAGTCTAATATCTCCATAAGATTGTTGTGTAACCATGCCAGCGTCTTTTAAGTTATTAATAGCTTTATTAACACTTGGCCTAGATACGTTAAGTTTCTTAGCGATATCAATAGAACGTACAACACCATGAATTTGTTCTAGCTCTAATACAGTTTCAAGGTAATCTTCGCCAGATTGTCCGAGTATCATTATATCCCTCCTTTTTAAGTATAGCTTTACTTATTATAGCAAATAATTGAGTTAAATAAAAATAAAACTCTATATAATGAAAAAATATTGACAGTATGATAAAGTCGCGATACAATAATGTTAGCTAAGGTTAACATTGTTTGCTAATGTTAACATATGATGAGAGAAAAATCAAGCCTATAGCCCATGAGGTTGAAGCAAAAGAAGCTTGGGTATACATACAATATGAGAAATCTATCTAAGGGATAGAAAATAGTAGAATAATTTGGGAGGGATAGTATGAGTAATTTAAAAAAAGTACCTTGTGGTAAAAGTGCTATCGTTAGGAAAATAGATGTACAAGGCACACTTAAAAGACGTATTATGGATATGGGCATTACAAAAGGGGTAGAAGTAACAGTTAAAAAAGTTGCACCACTAGGCGACCCCATTGAAGTGTGTGTAAGAGGTTATTCATTGAGCTTACGTAAAGAAGATGCAAAAAATATATTCGTTGAGTTAATTTAACTCGATTTTTTTTAGAAAATAAGTTAGCCTAGACTAACAAATAGAAAAGGAGTTAGCGATATATGGGATATAGCATAGCGTTAGTAGGAAATCCTAACTGCGGGAAGACTACTGCATTTAATGCATTAACAGGTAGCAAGGCCTATGTAGGGAACTGGCCAGGTGTAACAGTTGAAAAAAAGGAAGGGAAATTAAGAAGCGTTAAGGAAGAGGCCACACTTATAGACTTACCAGGGATCTATTCTCTATCTCCTTATACACCAGAAGAAGTAGTAGCAAGAAATTATATTATTAAAGAACAACCTAGCTTAATTATTAATATTATAGATGCTTCAAACATTGAGCGTAACCTTTACTTAACACATCAATTGGTGGAGTTAGGCAGACCTACATTGATAGCTTTAAATATGATGGATATTGTAGAAAAGCGTGGAGAGCATATTGACATTAAAGCCTTAGAAAAACATTTTGGGGTAAGAGTTGTACCTATTTCAGCGGCTAAAAATAAGGGGTTAGAAGAACTGATTCGACTAGCTCTAGAGGTATGTAAACAAAAAGTAAAGATTGAGTCCAAAGCTTTACCTTTTGAGCCTGCAGTAGAAGTAGCAATCCAAGAAGTGATGCATATATTAGAAGCTCAAAATATAGAAAAAATCTATAATAGACGTTGGTTTGCTTTAAAGGTGCTAGAAAAAGACAATAAGATTCTTGAATTAGTACAACTATCTAGTGAACATCAACAAGTTATACAAAATTGTATAGATCAACTAGAAGCAGAGTATGAAGATGATATGGAAAGTCTTATCATTAATCAACGCTATGAGTATATTACAAAACACATTAATGAAATTGTTAAAAATAGAATGAGTCACAAAGTAACTTTATCAGATAAGATTGATAGAGTTATCACTAATAGAGTATTAGCAATTCCAATTTTCTTTGGGATTATGTGGCTTGTATACTTCTTATCTGTTCAAACAGTAGGAGATATGACTATTGGCTTTATGGAGGGCTTATTTGGTAGTATTGGTGACCAAGTAAGTATATTCCTAGAGGGAATGAGCGTATCACCTTGGATTCATGGATTAGTAGTAGATGGAATTATTAGTGGAGTAGGTGCTGTACTTGGATTTGTACCACAACTTATGATTTTATTCTTACTCATTGGGATTTTAGAAGACTGTGGCTATATGTCACGTGTTGCTTTTATCATGGATAAGGTATTTAGAAAGTTTGGGTTATCTGGAAAGTCATTTATTCCTATGGTTATTGGAACAGGTTGTTCTGTGCCAGGGATTATGGCATCTCGTACTATTGAAAGTGAAAGAGACCGTAAGATGACAATCATGCTAACACCATTTATTCCTTGTGGTGCTAAGCTGCCGGTATTTGCTCTTTTAGTAGGCGCATTCTTTCCCGAACATGTATGGGTAGCGCCTTCTATGTATGTATTAGGTATTCTAATGGTTATTTTATCAGGGCTTATCTTAAAACATACCTTATTTAAAGGAGAAGCAGCTCCATATATATTAGAATTACCAGAGTATCATGTACCTAACGTTAAGGGCGTATTGATGCAAATGTGGGACCGTTCTAAGTCTTTCATTATTAAAGCTGGTACTGTTATCTTCGTTGCATCAGGTTTAATTTGGTTCATGCAATCATTCAACTTTAGACTTGAAATGGTAGATACTGACCAAAGTATATTAGCATCTATTGGACATTTTATTGCTCCAATCTTTGCACCTCTTGGATTTGGTAATTGGCAAGCGTCTGTTGCTACAGTAACAGGGTTCTTAGCAAAAGAAGCTATTGTTGCTACATTTGGTATCTTACTTGGAGTAGGCGAGGTCACAGAGGCAGATCCAACGTTAATCACAAGTATGGGGACTTTATTTACACCACTTAGTGCATATGCTTTTATGGCATTTACATTACTTGCAGCACCATGTTTTGCAGCAATAGGTGCTATGAAAAGAGAGTTTGGAAATTGGAAATGGACACTTATAGCATTAGGATACCAAACGGGTTTAGCTTGGATTGTAGCATTCCTTATCTATCAAGTAGGTAGTCTATTTATTAAGTAAATCACACAATATAGGATAGATATAAAACAAGAGGTATACGAGTAAAAGTGTATAAAGGATGGTGAAAGAGATGGCAGATTCTATTATTATAGGAATTATCGTTGTATTAATGGCAGGAGCTAGCTACAAAATTTACAAAGATAAGAAGAATAACCCTTGTGGATGTGGATGCTCGGGCTGCAGTCAAAAAAGCTGCCCATCAAAACACAATCAACAATAAAAAGAAGCGGTATAGCAGAAGCTATACCGCTTTTAATATTTTAGGGGGAGTTTATTTTGACATAGGTGGTAATTTAAAATCAATATCTTTATAACAGAACCACCAATCAAAACAGGTATATTCACCTTCACGTTTTTCCGCAGTAGGAATATCAGTTGGTGGAGAGATGATGCCTTTGTTTCCGATCAATTCATTATTTGGCCAATTAGCAGGGAGGGCCACCTTGTTTGCATCGCCTACTTGTAAAGCGATAAGTGCACGAATAATTTCATTAATGTTCCGACCAATCTCAAGAGGGTAATATAAGATGAGTCTTATCATTGCAGTAGGGTCAATAAAAAATACTGCTCTTACAGTAGCTGTTTTACGAGTAGGTTGAATCATTCCAAGTTTGGAAGCTACAGTTCCAAGAGGATCAGCAATAATAGGAAATGGGATTTTTTGTTTTAGATTCTGTTCAATCCATTGTACCCATTTCATGTGAGGTTGAATTTGGTCCACTGAGAGACCTAACAAATCAGTATTAAGTGCTTGGAAAGTATCATAATTCTTAGCAAAAGATACAAATTCTGTTGTGCATACAGGTGTAAAGTCACCCGGATGGCTAAAAAGAATAAGCCATTTACCTTTGTAATCACTGGGAAGTTGTTTTATTCCATAAGTTGTTTGTACTGTCATATCTGGGAATTTATCTCCTATTAAGGGGAGAGTTCCCATAATTTCTGCCAATGTTATCACCTCCTATAGAATTATTTATATTCTAGATAGAAGTTGTATTATGAAAGAACAAGTTTAAAAAATTAATGAAGATAGTAACGCTCAATATAATGGAAAACTTCGGTTAGGTCAACTTCATCTGCAAACTGTTTTAAATAAGGTACTTTTTTATAATCATCAAGTTCAATAAATTGTTCAAGTGGTGGGTTAAGACGATAATAATTTGATTTAAGGAGTTCATAACTATAGCGATTTTCTATAGGGGTACTCGTATTGAGTAATACACTTAAGAAAGGTGCTTTAGATTCGGTGAAAGGATTAAAGGCCCATTGAAAGACTCCCCAGTTTTTTGTGCGACGTACAATACGTTCAGGATAAGAACCTGTACCTATAGATAGTAGCCTAAAATCAGATAAACTATAGGTATTTGGAAAAACGGAACGTACATAAATAATAGGTGCAGCAGTAGGTGAATTCATAAAGACACCACCATCAATAAAGTTATTGACGGAAGGGAAGTATGTAGGTGCTGCACTACTAGATAGGGCGACGTCAATGACTTTTTCAGAAATAGTAGGATTGTTAATTAGGTTAGTAAAGAAAACGCCTTGAAAACCTTTACAAGTATATCCTTTCACATTGAATGCAGGTACAAAAACATATTTGGGTAGAGAGGCAAGTGAAAGATTTTTTGGGAAGACACTTTCAAGGGATTCAAGTAAGTGAATGTTGCGGTATTTAGGAACAAACCAATTTGGACGCTTAGGTGAAAAAATATATTTTGTTTTGTCATAACTATAGAAATCATCTATCTCAGCAATAGGACGGTTGTAGGCAAGTCCTAGTGCAATAATAGAACCGGTAGAGGTACCTGCAAACATGTGTGTTTGATTAAGAAGTGTAGGGAATTTTTGTACAATACGTTGCAAAAGTCTTGTGGAGAGTGCACCCCTTATGCCTCCACCATCAAAGGCAATGATACGGAAGATGGGCATAATAGCTCCTCCTTTAAATATATATCATGATTATTTTATGTGAAGACATAAAGAAGTAGACCCTAAAATATCATATATAGGATGAAGCAGACATAAAATATTATGATATTAAATGGTTAGGGAGCTAAAGAAATGAAATATTACTTAGATAATGTATTAAAAGGATTTAAGTGTCATACTGCCTATGTAGAATTAGATGGTAAGATGAGGCAGACACCAAATTTTGTTGTTGTAGATATTGACCAAGATGCTATGCCTGAACTTCTTTTTACCTATATGTATAAGGGTGACAAATATATAGGTATTTTAAAGAGAAGAGATATGAAATGGTATCTTGTGAATACTATGCCAGAAGGTGAATATAAATCTATTGGATTAGGAAATTTAGTAAATACAGTAGAAGAAGGAAAGGTTACACCAAAAGATATAGGAAAGGCCATTAGCTTAGAGGAACTATTAGGCCATAATACCCAACCTTTTGTAGGTTTTATTAATGATGTAGCGTATCATGGAGTAGTCATACAGCCAACTGCAACGAACATAGGGAGTAATCAGCTAGCATCTGATGATATAGACCTCATAAACTTAACACTCCAGCAGTTTCAAAGTATTGCTAATAAGAAATTACCACCAGTAGAGAAGGTGAATACACCAACAGCACAGCAAGCATTAGGGCAAAACCTTGTTACACCTATCATGAATGTAGAGGAAACAGATGTTGTTGTAAATGGTGCAGTGCCAAAACATCCTTCTTCAAATTCTAGTATAGATAATATGTTCAACTCAGATGATATAGATCTTAATAAATTAACGCTCCAAGAGTTTCAAGATATTGAGAAACAAAAGTTACCACCAGTAGAAAATGTGAAGACTCCGGCAGCACAGCAAGCACTAGGACAAAATTTAGTTACACCTATTATGAACGAGCAGGAAACAGATGCTGTCGTAAATGGAGCAGTGCCACAGCCGTTAACGCCCAATCCTATTATAGATAACGAGCTAGAAGATAAAGAGGTTATTAATTTTACTCAAGCAGATGTAACAGGTGATGGCATGTTAGATAGCATTTATTTAGTAGGAAAGCGTAAGGTTGGAGATCCTACAAGATATATTGAAAACATGGGACTAAGAGTCAAGACAAGAGGGAAAACATTAGCAGTAGATTTTCCATATGGTAATGGATATAGTCCTATTCTGTTTGTAGGTGACTTAACAACAGATGGAATACCAGAAGTACTGGTAAATATTTTCTCAAATGCAACAGGAGGGTATATTACAAGTTATATCTATAGTTTTCAAAATGAAGTGATACAATTATTGTTTGACTCTAAGGTCTTTAATGAGCAGTATACTGGTAAAGTAACCTTTTTAAATAATTATAGGGCTAGGGTAACAACAGATAGACCGCCATGGCAGTATACAATTGATATAAGTGATAGAGATTCAAGTTATTTATCTACAATTTATGATGAAAATGGAAATTTAAGACGAGCTACAGAAGGAACATTACTAGGACTGACTTCACTTAATCCTATAGATTATGATGTGAATGGAGAATTTAACTTAGCCAGTGTACAGCGTGTTATAGGGATTTCTAATTTAGATACATTAGGATTGGTTGAAACTTATTTGGCGTGGAGAAATGCAACAAATCGCTTTGAGCCTTTTATGCAATATTTATCTGTTTTAGGAAATTCTCTTTAAAACAAGAGAAAGGGTCGCCATAGAGGCGACCCTTTTAGTATAATTAAGGTAAGTAAAGATTAGGAAAGTATACTATCTTTGACATACACCAATAAATTCTTTGAACAGAGGGAGCATACTGCCTGATACGGTAAGCATGATCTCGGGATGCCATTGTACACCCATACCAAAAGGATGCTTTAGCACTTCGATACCTTCAATAGCCAAGTCCTTAGTCCAAGCAGTAGCAATGATATCTTGACCAAGCTTATGTACAACTTGATGGTGGAAAGAGTTAGTAGCAAAAGTAGCACCTAGAAGTGTATTAAGTATAGAGTTTGTTTCGGTGGTAACAGTATGAGTAACATCTGCTCGAGGAGCTTGTTGCTGATGTTGAAGCAGGAGGTGGGGAGATTCTGAGAGATCTTGATAGACATTTCCACCTTTAGCTGCATTTAAGATTTGCATACCACGGCAGATACCAAGAATTGGTTTCTGTTCTTCAAGAGTAAGTTTGGCAAGAGAGAGATGATGGGTATCTACTAAGTGATTTGTTTCACCTAGATACTTATTAGGTTGTTCCCCATAAAGTAGAGGATTTAAATCATCACCCCCAGCGAGAAGAATCCCATCACATAAATTAAGTTGAGTATGTATATCTGACATATGGGTAGTGGGAGGAAGCAAGATAGGCATACCACCTGATTTAAAAATAGCAACTTCATAATCTTGATTATTGTTGGTAGAGTAGCGCCCACTGTGAGCGTTGGAACGATAGAGCAGATTGGTAGTAATACCAATGATAGGTTTGTGCATGATAAAATCTCCTTTTTAGATAAATGAAATACTATATCTTATGCAAGGCATCATATAGTTTATCCATATAATGGATAAACAAAAGAGGCACGATCTACCCAATCGTGCCTCTTTCTAATTTAGAGGAAATTTATTTAAGGAAACTATTTACCAAAGTAAGCTTTTTTATAAAGCTCTTGTAATTCTATAACTTTTGGTAAACGTGGGTTAGCTGTTGTACATTGATCTTCGAATGCTTTGTAAGAAAGATCTTCTACCGCTGCCATGTATGTTTTTTCTTCAATACCACAGTCTTTGATAGTCATTGGAATATTGAGTTCTTTCATAAGGTCACGGATTGCTTTAACTAAAGATTGTACACCTTCTTCTGGAGTAGAAGCTTTAAGTCCAAGTGCTTTGGCAATTTCAGCAAATTTCTCTGGAGCAATATATTTTTCATATTTAGGGAAGATAGCAAACTTACTTGGTGTTGTTTCACCATTGTACTCAATAACATGAGGAAGTAAGATAGCATTCGCACGACCGTGAGGAATGTGGAACTCTGCGCCTAATTTATGAGCCATTGAGTGGTTAATACCAAGGAATGCATTTGTAAATGCCATACCAGCGATACATGATGCATTATGCATTTTCTCACGAGCTAAAGGATCTTTTGCACCCAATTTGTATGAGCGTGGTAAGTATTCAAATACTAATTGAATAGCTTTAATTGCAAGTGCATCTGTGTAGTCTGATGCAAGGATAGATACATAAGATTCGATAGCATGTGTTAATACGTCAAGACCTGTATCTGCTGTTACAGAAGCTGGAACTGTCATAACAAACTCAGGGTCGATGATTGCTACATCTGGAGTTAGTTCGTAGTCAGCAAGAGGGTATTTCATATTTTTAGATCTATCAGAGATAACTGCGAATGATGTTACTTCTGAACCTGTACCTGATGTTGTTGGAATAGCTACGAATTTAGAGGTGTTACCCATTGTAGGGAACTTGTAAACACGTTTTCTAATATCTAAGAATTTTTGAGCCATACCTTCGAAGTCAGCTTCTGGGTGTTCGTAGAATAACCACATAGCTTTACCAGCATCCATTGCAGAACCACCACCAAGTGCGATGATTACGTCTGGTTTGAATGAACGCATCATTTCAGCGCCTTTTCTTACTGTTACTAAGTCTGGATCAGGCTCTACATCACTGAAAATTTCTATTGATACTTTATTTTGGTTCTTATTTAATTGATATACTAATTTATCTACATAGCCTAATTGAACCATCATTGGATCAGTTACGATCATTGCACGAGAGATTTCAGGCATTTTTGAAAGGTAAGCGATAGAACCTTGTTCGAAGTAGATTTTTTCTGGAATTTTAAACCATTGCATATTCACGCGTCTCTTAGCCACCCTTTTCTTATTGATTAAGTTTGATGCAGTAACGTTTGATGTTGTTGAGTTACGTCCGTATGAACCACAGCCAAGTGTAAGAGATGGCATATTTGTATTGTAGATATCACCAATTGCACCATGTGTAGAAGGTGAGTTTACAATGATACGACCTGTTTTAAGTCTATCAGCGAAAGCGTTGATTGTTGATTGATCTGTTGAATGGACAACTGATGAGTGACCAAGACCACCAAGTTCAACCATTTGTGCTGATTTTTCAATACCATCAGCTGCATCTTTAGCTTTAAGTACAGCAAGTACTGGAGAAAGTTTTTCTCTTGAAAGTGGGTACTGAGCACCAACACCTTCGATTTCACAACAAAGTATTTTTGTTTCCTTTGGAATTGTTACACCAGCAAGGGCAGCAATTTCATATGGGTATTTACCTACAATATCTGGATTAACCATGTGTTTTTCAGGATTGATAACAACAGGTTCGATTTTTTTGATTTCTTCTTTTGTAGCAAAGTAGCAACCATGTTTTTTCATGTAAGCAATAGCTTTATCATAAACAGGGGCTTCAATGATAGCAGCTTGTTCAGATGCACAAATCATACCATTATCAAATGATTTTGAAAGGATAAGGTCTGTAAGAGATCTTTCAAGGTTAGCTGTTTTGTCAATGAAAGCAGGAACGTTACCAGGTCCTACACCAAGTGCTGGTTTACCAGCTGAGTATGCAGAACGAACCATTCCAGAACCACCAGTAGCAAGGATCATAGCTACACCTGTATGATTCATAAGTGCTGAAGTTGCTTCGATTGATGGATACTCAACCCATTGGATACAGTTTTCAGGAGCACCGGCAGCGATAGCAGCATCTCTTACTGTTTTAGCAGCTTCAACCGAACATTTTTGAGCTGATGGGTGGAAACCAAAGATGATTGGATTTCTTGTTTTCATTGCAATGATTGATTTGAACATTGTTGTAGAAGTTGGATTTGTAACAGGTGTAACCCCAGCAATGACACCGATTGGTTCTGCTACTTCCATGTAACCTTCATCATCATTATCTTCAATAACACCAACAGTTTTGTCATGCTTAATACTGTGATAAATGTATTCTGTTGCGAAAATGTTTTTTGTAACTTTATCTTCGAATATTCCACGGCCTGTTTCTTCAACTGCCATTTTTGCAAGTTTCATTTGAGCTGCAAGACCAGCAAGAGCCATAGCTTTTGTAATTTCATCTACTTGTTCTTGATTAAGGTTCATAAATTGTTCAAGCGCTATATTCGCTTTTTTTACGAGTTCGTCTACCATTACATTTGCATCAACAATTGGTGCTTTTTGTTCTTTTTTATTTTCTGACATGATTAAAGCCTCCTTAGGATGTGTTCTATATTTTTAAGTGATTATTAACTTGAAATAAGTTGCCTAGCTAGGGACAAAGGTATACTTTTAACTAGGCAAGTTGGTTATAATTTTAACAATTGATGTTAAAAAAATTAGCTTAATCTGGTAAAGATTAAGTTTTTGATTAAGAAATAATGCTGTTTACTCTTAAATAATAACATGAGTTAAGAAGAGTGTCAATAAAAAGTGTTAAAAATATAACGAAAAAGATTTTTAAGGAAAAATATGCTAGTAGATAGAATAATGATAGTTGTATAGATATGAAACTTAATTTTTTGTGAGTATGGATATAACATGAAAGTAGGGAAAAATTTCTGTGTTAACTATAACTGTACGATTCTTGATGTAAATACAGTTACTATTAGAGATAATGTAATGTTTGCGCCTAATGTATAAGTCTATACAGCTACATATCCAGTAGAAGCTAGCCTAAGAGTAAGTGGTGTAGAGATGAGATGCCCTATTGTAATAGGAGCGGGAAGTGTTATAACAAAAGATATACCAGATTATGTAGTTGCAGTAGGCAATCCTTGTAGAGGAAGTTTAGGGCAAAAAAATAACCTAGATTTCGGGGGAGGAAATCTAGGTTGAGGGGGGATTTAGCGATGTACCTCACACTTGGTACATTGGTAGTATAGACAAATTAAAAAGGTTATATACATACGAATTGAAAAAAGTTATAAAGCATTATAAGGTCTTGCATTTTTAAAATGAATATCATATAATGAAACAAATATCAAGATTTTGATACCATAATTAAACAATGTTGATGAGAGAAAAGCTTTAGAACATGTTTTGCAGAGAGCTAGTGGGTGGTGTGAACTAGTAAGCAGGCTTTAGCGTTCCGCTTTCTGAGTTGCTGACGATGAGTCAGGAGGGAATTGCCCTTTATAGCAATGAGAGGTCAACCTATAGGTTGATGAATAAAGGTGGTACCACGAGTATGCAATCGTCCTTTTATCTTATAAGAAGATAAAAGGACGTTTTTTATTTTTAATTTATTTAAATAATTTGAAGAGGTGAAAGATATGTTAGATATTAAAAGATTACGTAGTGATTTTGATGAGGTAAAAGCAGCATTAGGCAAAAGAAGCGGTAACTATGATTTAGAAGGATTCTTAGCATTAGATACTAAAAGACGTGAACTTCTTGCAGAAGTAGAAGTACTTAAAAACAAACAAAACGTTGTGTCTAAACAAGTACCAATGATGAAAAAAGAAGGCAGAGATGTAACAGCAGTACTTGCTGAAATGAAAGAATTATCAGATGAAATTAAAGGGATTGACCAACAAGTTAAAGAAGTAGATGAAACACTTATGAACATCCTTCTTACACTTCCAAACACACCAAACCCACAAGTGCCAGTAGGTGTAAGTGATGAAGAAAACATTGAGCTTAGAAGAATTGGTGATGTAAGAACATTTGATTTTGAAATCAAACCACATTGGGATCTTGGCGAAGACTTAGACATCCTTGATTTTGAAAAAGGTGCAAAAGTAACAGGTGCACGTTTCACATTCTACAAAGGATTAGGTGCTAGACTTGAGCGTGCAATCATGAACTTTATGTTAGATATGCATGTAGACAAACATGGCTATACAGAAGTGTTCCCTCCATTTATGGTAAACCGTGCAAGTATGACAGGTACAGGCCAACTTCCAAAATTTGAAGAAGATGCGTTCAAAGTACAAGGGACAGATTACTTCTTAGTACCAACTGCAGAAGTCCCAGTAACTAACATGTACAGAGATCAAATCTTAGATGGAAAAGACCTTACAATTAAACATTGTGCTTACACAGCATGTTTTAGAGCAGAAGCTGGTTCAGCAGGTCGTGATACAAGAGGGATCATCCGTCAACATCAATTCAATAAAGTTGAAATGGTCAAGTTTGCTAGACCAGAGAACTCATACCAAGAGCTTGAAAGTCTTACAAATGATGCAGAAGCTATCTTACAAACATTAGGTCTTCCATACCGAGTTGTAAGACTTTGTACAGGAGATTTAGGATTTAGTTCAGCAATGACATATGACATTGAAGTTTGGATGCCAAGCTACGGTCGCTATGTAGAAATCTCAAGCTGTTCTAACTTTGAAGACTTCCAAGCTAGACGTGCAAATATTAAATTTAAAGATAATATTAAAGATAAAGCACAATTCATTCATACATTAAATGGTAGTGGTCTTGCAGTAGGTCGTACAACAGCTGCAATCCTTGAAAACTTCCAACAAGAAGATGGTTCTATTGTTATTCCAGAAGCACTTCGTCCATACATGGGTGGAATTGAACGCATTACAAAATAGATTGATTTAAAAGGCTGTTGTAAGAGCATATGCTCTTACAACAGCCTTTTAAATAATATAGAACTTAAATGTACTATTAAGTACAGACTGAACTGGACATAGGGTGAAGGCTTGCTAGGCTGTTGAATGGGGAGATTAAGATTGGATTCTTAACGATTGACTTAATAAAGATTAAGAATACTTAATGTTTGATTAGTCTAAAAACAATTGAAAGTTATCTGTATATATAATACAATAAAAGAAGGAAAAAAAGTATGGGTACAGTAGGGGTATAAAGTGTAGGTGAAATTCATGTAATGAAAAAGTTAACAGGCTATAAGATCATAGTAGGCACTAGTTTTATTGTACTAGGAATCCTGATGATAAAAGGTGTAGGGCTATTAAGTTCGAATCAGACTACTTGCATTTTTGATATATTAGGGGGTAGATGCCTAGGCTGTAATATACGTGCTGCACTTTATGCACTGAGTAAAGGGGAATGGAAAAAGGCATTTTATCTTAACCCTTTAGTATATCCATGGATACTATTAGGTGTAAGTCTAATAGTCAGTGAAATATATACAATCATAAGACGACTAAGTGATAAACAATATAAGAAAGAAAGTTTGCTAGATTGGATTGTAAGAAAAATGTTTAAAGGTGTAACCTTTTAGAGGAGGAGACAAAATGAATTGCCCAAATTGTGGAGCAGAGGTAAGAGATATTGATCGTTTTTGTGGAAGATGTGGGGCAGAAATAGCAAAAGGGAGTCAAGAAGCAGGTCAACAACAGGGGACTTACCAACAAACTTCTTATCAACAATCCTATCCACCAGTGGATACACGCAAGTCTAAATTGGTGGCGGGTATTTTACAACTTGTACTAGGGTGGGCAGGTGTAGGCCGTTTCTACTTAGGCTATAACTCTATTGCTATTGCACAGATTTTAGTAACCTTATTTACTTGCGGTATTGGTGCAATCTGGCCATTTATCGATTCTATCTTAATTCTAGCAGGTCAGGTGCCTGTAGATGCAGATGGTGTACCCCTTAAAGATTGATGATAAAAGGACGTATAGGCTGTGTAGCCTATACGTCCTTTTCGTTTAATGAGTAATTACCCTATCGGTGAGTATGCTATGACCGATGAATTGAGTAAGGTAAGCATACTCTTCTAGGGTGAGTGAAGCTGTTTTTTCTGGAGATTGTATAAAGTTGATACCTTCTTGAATGTGTGAAGGACTTAAGTTAAGAAGAACGCCTAGAGATTTAAAGAGCTTAGCACTTTCTGTACGAGAAAGCGGGTGGTTCAGCTGGTAAGAAAATGTAGAAGTAGGGACAAGGTAATCAGCCAGGAGAGGTTTTAAAGGATAAGGAAACATATGCTCAACCATTTGTAGCCAGTCCATTCCTGTAGCGGCATCCATATAACTTTTGGCAGAAGGAGTAATCCACTTATTACTTAAAGCATGATTAATATATGGGTGGCCCCAATCAGAATAAGATATATTTTTGACGCCTACATTATGTTGGGCATCTGATAAAAATTCAAAGTTTTGAGCACCATATTCGAAAAGGGTGTTAATGTCTTCAAAATAAGTAGGGTATCCAGACTTCATAACTACGGCAACAAGTTCTAAATCACCATACTGTGCCTTAGCAACAAGTGTACGCCCCGCAGGGGTATGATAGCCTGTTTTAGCAGCTAAGACTTGCTTGTTGTAGTAAGGAGAACTAGGATTAAAAAATTGAGCTGTATGTTTAAGTGGAAGTACAGTACCAGTATTAAGAATATTAAAGTTATAAGTAGGTGTGCCTGATATTTGAGCTAAAGTGGGATTATCAAATGCAGCGGAAGTAATTAAAGCAAGGTCATAAGGTGTTGTATAGTGATTAGGATCATGGTAACCATGAGGGTTGACAAAGTGGGAGGCATTAGCACCTAGACTTTTTGCTTTAGCATTCATTTTATCTGCAAAGGCATTGATACTGCTAGCATTGAAAATGGACATATCATAAGAAACAAAGTTATCTGAGCCCATCAAGATAGCATGAAGCCCATCAGTATAGGAGTAGCTATCTCCTACCTTTAAACCAATATGACTACTATCGGAAGGTACATTAATCAAGCTATCTTGAGATTTAGTGATAGTAGCTCCTTCTTGCATATCTTCTACTAGAAGTAGTGATGTAAGTACCTTTGTCGTACTGGCTGGGTAGAAGGTAGAGTGAATATTCTTTCGGTATAAGACAGTTTGTGTATGAGGTTCTATGAGAATAGCTCCTTCTGCTTGAACAGAGGGCGAAGGTGTAGCATAGGTTAATGGTGTGCAAACAAATGCACAAATTAAAAGAATAAGATTTCGTTTTTTCATGTAGGTTAGATCCTTATATTTTTAGTTATAATATAGCAATATTTAGTGCCAAAATCTAGTTTTATTTATACTTAAAAAGGTTATTAATGGCATAAAAAATATTATCATAAAAATGAATATAATATTTAAAATGGACCATACTTTAAAGGAATAGCTTAGTAAGGGAATTGAAAGGAGATTTATTATGTATGAATCATTAGAAAGTTTTCCGTTAAGGAAGATTAACTTTGTTAAAACAAGAACTACTATTTTAAAAGCAGTTAGCCACTTACTTAAGGAGAAAGATTTTTCTTCTATCACAGTAGATGAAATTTGTAGTCGTGCACAAATTTCAAGAGGAACTTTTTTTAACTACTTCTCAACAAAGGACCATGTATTTCATTATTTCTTAAGAATCTTCACCATTCGTATTGCATTACGCATTAAACAATGGCCAGAAGAATTAAGTTTTGAGGAAAAGATTAGAGAAATCTATAAATGGTTTAATGAGGAGACGCAGTATAGCCGCTTTGTAGATAGTTATATTAACTTCTTACTTACGGTAGGAGAAGAAAACAATGAGATGAAGCTGATTGATGCTGAATTTGTATATTTCTTCAGTGGCATTGAAGAAGAGGAATATACCCACTATAATGGGCTTACTTTAAATACATTGTTCCAGGAGATTTGTAAGAAGGCTCAAGGAGTTAAAGAAATAGGTCTTAGTGATCAGCCTAAAGAACTTGCAAATCTATTTGCAGGTGTGCTTGTAGCAAGTTATATTACAGATAAAACGAATGGTGATATTGACCATTTAACAATTTTTGATAAGATTTGGAAATAGACGAAGGTCTATGAAACTAGCATGAAATTTCTAGTTTCATAGACCTTTTTTCGACTAGGTAGATAGGTGCAGTATCAACTTCGTTTGGTGTAGAAGCACAAAGGCAAAGAACTAATGTTTTCTTAAGATTCATATTATAGACTCCTGTATGATACATAGTAAAATGACTATTACGTATTTTACTATAGTTTGAGATATTGTGCTACAATTAATTCCTATCAGGTAAAAAATGTAAGTTGTGAAAATCTTTAAATTATGACATAATAGAAAATTGATTACAACATGTATAAAGGTGGGAAATATGAAAAGAGATAGACAATATTTTGTACAACTGATTAAGGACTTATGGATTGCATC
>NZ_JAVVQU010000043.1:0-22337 GCF_036655075.1 Niameybacter sp.
AGAAGCCTCTGATAAATAAACTAGGTGAGATGTATTGGGGTTCACCACGATTTAAAGCACCAGAGGAAAGTGAGCTAAATGCTCTTATTGACGAAAGGGCCAATGTATATACTATGGGAGCAATCGCATTTGGATTACTTGGTGGTGAAACTAACCATTCACTTGAGAAATGGGAAGCAAACGAATATCTTTATCAAGTTGCCAAGCGTGCAACTGAGCTAGATAAAAATAAAAGATATAGCTCAGTAAGTGAATTTTATTGTGAGTGGATTAAATTTGCTTCAATGTAATTACATAATAATATTCTAGTGATAGTATAAAACCCATCTATAAAGTAAATTTGTTCAATAGCAGAATAGGAAGTCTTATAGGTGGGTTTTGGGCATAAGAGGAGTGATTTAGTTATATAAACAACTATTCGCGAAACACAAGTTTTACGAATAGTTGTTTATATAAGACAACCAAAGCCTCTATTTATCATTTTTATCTATACTTCTTTATATAAGCTTATATAAATTTTATGAACTATCCTTCTTTCTAGAGATTTATGTAAATGGTTATTAATAAAAACAACACATGCTTCCCTTAAATTTAGAGAAAAGCATGTGTTGTCATTTTGTAATCATACACTTCTATAAGGATTTTCATCCTTTTAATATTCTTGCCTAGACTTTACTCAGCTTGTGCTGAAATGCTTAGGTTAACAACTTTTGATGGACAAATTGTAGAAATTGCATGTTTGTAAATCATCTGTTGTTTGCCTTCACTTTCTAAAAGAACAACAAAATTGTCAAAACCTCTTACTGTTCCTTTAATTTGGAAACCATTTGTTAAAAATACAGTTACTGCAATGCGATCTTTTCTTAATTGGTTTAAAAGTAAGTCTTGAAGATTAATAGCTTTACTCATACGACATACCCCTCCTAAGGATTTGATAGAATAAATTAATTGTATAGGATAAATCTATACTTGTCTATATATTGCTTGAAATTTCTAGATTCGTTATTTCTAGTATTCACTTTCTTTGTTTTCATTATACATCTATTTCCAAATTAATTATAGGGTTAATCTACTATATTTTGGAGCTGCTGTAACATTTTATCTACAATAGACGTTGCATCAAAGTTTAATTGGTCGACGGGAATGAATAAAGGGTTAGCTTGATGACGGAACCAAGTCAATTGACGCTTAGCAAAGTTTCTTGTATTTTGTTTAAGTTTATCTACACAGGCTTCTAAACTCATTTCACCTCTAAAGTAAGGGAAGAATTCTTTGTAGCCAATGGCCTTCATACTGGTTAAGTCTTCTCTAAGTCCTGCATTATAGAAAGATTGCACTTCTTCTACAAGACCTTCAGTAAGCATTTGGTCTATACGTAAGTTGATGCGGTTATAAAGCGTTGTACGGTCCATATCTAGGGCAAAAAATTGATACGTATAAGGTGAAACTTGTGCAGCACGCTTCTCCTTCTCCTCTTCATTATGAGAAGAAATAGGATGGCCTGTTTGAGCGTAATACTCGAGGGCACGAATTACACGTTTCACATTGTTCGGATGAATAGTATTGGCACTTACAGGGTCTACTTCTCCTAGTTGATTATGAAGGAAGGTGGTACCATGTAAGTCGGCAAGTGCCTCAAGTTCTTTTCTATAAGTGGTATCTTCTTCGGTCTCATCAAATTGGGTATCAAATAAGATAGCATTTAAGTAAAAGCCTGTACCACCTACTAAAATAGGGATTTTACCTTTTTCTGAAATAGCATGAATTGCCTTTTCTACTTCAGTTTTAAACCAGGCAATGTTACACCCTTCTCTTGGGTCTAATAAGTCAATCATATAGTGAGGGATGCCGCCCATCTCTTCTTGAGTGACCTTGGCAGTTCCAATATCCATACCTGTATAAACTTGCATGGAATCACAAGAGATAATCTCTCCATTAATGCGTTTAGCAAGCTGGACGCTTGACTTTGTTTTGCCGGAAGCCGTAGGCCCCGCTATAAGAATAAGTTTTTGTTTCATATGGTCACCTACTGGATTCGTTTAAAGATTTTTTCAATATCCGTTTTACTAAGTTTCACAAGTGTTGGGCGTCCGTGTGGACAGGTATAAGGATTTTTGAGTATTAATAAAGACTCAATAAGGGCCTTACATTCAACTCTTGAGAGTTGGTCATGTGCCTTAATGGCACTTTTGCATGAGAGCTGAATGATGTGTTCTTCACGCATTTCATATAAATTGGATGTCTTTTTTATATCAATACTGTCTAACATATCTCGAAAGGCTGTCAGAGACATAGGTTGATTAAAAAGATAAGGGACTTCTCGAATGATAATAGAAGATTCGCCAAATAGCTCTATGCCAAATCCAAGACGTTGTAAAAGATCTAAATGCGTTTCTACAAAAAGGAGTTCTTGACTTGGAAGATACAATGTCTCAGGCATTAAGAGGATTTGTGTAGACACATGACTGGTTGTAAAGTCTTGCATATATTGTTCGTACATGACACGTTCATGAGCTGAATGTTGGTCCATGAGTAAGACTTGCTCACCATATTCTAAAATCCAATACGTATTGAAGAGTTGTCCTATAATCTTATAATCGATCCCTTCTACTGGTTTATAAGCTTCTGCAGCTGTATCTGGAGCTTGAGATGTCGATTGGACGGTTTTAATATCAGAATCATCTGGCAGTATATGTGAAGTAGTTGGTGATTCTGGTATTCCTAAATGTTGCGGTGTGGTTAGAGAAGCCTGTTCACCGCTTAAAGGCACTAAAGGTGTCCCCTCACTGTCAGTTAAGACTGGTTTATCTACGTTTTTTACTATTTCAGAATAGGTTAGATTTCCTGTTTGTATAACAGGCGCTGTATAAGCAAAGCAATCAGTGGAGGTCTTATCTGGCAATGCATGTGCTTCTTCGGCAACTGTTGTAGGCACTGCTAGGGTTTGATCAAATAAAGGTTGGTACACAGTGCGGCCTTTTTCAAAATCTTCCTTTTGTTTAAGGGGCGCATCCACCAGTTTACTTGGATTATAAGATTTTTGAAATTGAGGTTTAGTAAAGAAACTTTCGACTTTGATGTCTCCTGTTGCCTGGATAGGTGCAGGTTTGTAAGCCGAAGGCCCATTTAAGGCCTTTAACTCTGGAATTAAGTTTTTCTCTTGTAGATGTTGACGAATACCATTATACACCACATTATATACACGTTCACTGTCACTAAAACGCACTTCGAGTTTAGTAGGATGTACATTGACATCTACCTCTTCTGGTGGCAAGTTAAGATGTAAGATGACAAAAGGAAACTTACCAATTGTAACAAGGGTTTTATAAGCTTCTTCTGTTGCTTTTTGAAGGAGATTGCTCTTTACTGTACGTCCATTAATAAAGAACTGCTCATATTGTCTATTGGCACGGGTCAAAGTAGGCAGTCCAATAAGGCCTGATACTTGGATGCCATCTTCTTCATAATGGAGTTCTAAGGTTCCTTTAGCTGTATCTTTGCCATAAAGGCTAAAGACACAGCGTGTAAGGTCATAGTTGCCTGCTGTTTGGAAGACTAACTTATTATTTTGAATATATTTAATGGCCACTTCGGGATGTGCTAAAGCCAGCTTATAGACAACTTCTGCAATTTTACTTGTTTCGGTTGAAGTAGCCTTTAAGAAAGCACGACGCGCTGGAACATTGTAAAAAAGTTGACGCATGATGATCGTTGTACCAGCAGGACAAGCAATCTCTTCGGAATGAAGGATTTGCCCGGCCTCTACTTCTACCCGTTTACCCGTCATGGCATTAGTGGTTTTAGTTAATAACTCTACTTTGGCAACGGCTCCAATACTTGCTAAGGCTTCACCACGAAAACCTAGAGATAAGACGTGGACTAAGTCTTCAGCTGAAGTGATCTTGCTTGTAGCATGACGCAAAAAGGCAATTTCTACTTCATCTTTTGGGATGCCTTTACCATTGTCTGTAATACGAATAAGGTCTACTCCACCATTTTTGATTTCAATGGTGATAGATGAAGCGGCTGCATCAATACTATTTTCAACAAGTTCCTTCACAACGGAAGCTGGGCGATCCACCACTTCTCCTGCCGCAATTTTATTAATGGTATGGGTATCTAATAATTGAATTTGCGCCACGCTGTCACTCCCTTACTTCTTAGATTTCTTATTTTTAGAGGTGGATTCTTTTAACTGATTTTTAAGTTCAAATAAAAGCTGCATTGCCTCAAAAGGGGTCATATTCATTAAATCTGCAGATTCTAAAGCATCAATAATATCATAATGCGCCGCAGTCCCACCAAAGAGACTTAATTGTGCAACATCATCACCTACCTGAGTAGATTGAGAAAGTCTTGGTGTTACAATTTGATTTTCAGGATTGAGTACATCGCTGGCTACATGAATTGACGATTGAACGAGGTTAGGCTGTGCTTTATGTGCTTCTACTACTTTGGAAGAAGCTTCTACCACATTACGCAAGTCTTTTGAACTATCGCCTTCAATCTCTGCCATAATGGCGTGAGCACGGTCTAGAACTTCTTTTGGAAGGCCTGCTAAGTGAGCCACTTGAATCCCATAACTGTGGTCCACACTACCTGGTACAATTTTGTGCAAGAAGATAATGGTTTCACCCATTTCTTTGACTTGTACGCAATAATTTTGGAGAGATGGAATGGTCTTTTCTAGTTCTGTGAGCTCATGATAGTGCGTGGCAAAAAGTGTCTTTGCACCAAGCTTATGGGTATCTGCAATATGTTCGATAATAGCCCATGCAATACTTAAGCCATCAATGGTACTTGTCCCACGACCAATCTCATCTAATATGAGTAAGCTTTTTCGTGTAGCATGGTGTAAGATATTAGACACCTCCATCATCTCTACCATGAAGGTACTTTGGCCTGAGGCTAAGTCATCAGATGCGCCTACACGGGTAAATATACGGTCTACTACCCCAATATGGGCAGATTCAGCTGGTACAAAGGAACCCATTTGTGCCATGAGCACAATAAGTGCAGTTTGACGCATAAAGGTAGATTTACCTGCCATATTAGGACCTGTAATCAAGTTAATTTGATGGTCCTTTTCATTAAGGTATACATCATTTGCAATAAACTGATGATGTCCAATAATCTTTTCTACAACAGGATGGCGTCCTCCTATAATACTTAGGGTATCGGATTCATCAATGAGTGGTTTTACATAGCCGTTCACTTCTGCCGCTATGGCTAGAGAAGTGAGCATATCCAGTTCTGCTACAAGACGAGACATATTTAAGAGACGATCCATATGTGTTGCCATAAAGTCACGAACTTCTGTGAAGAGTTTATACTCTAAGGCTTGAAGTTTTTCATCTGCCCCTAGAATTTTTTCTTCTATTGTTTTGAGTTCTTCGGTAATGTAACGCTCACAATTTGAAAGGGTTTGCTTACGAATAAAATAATCAGGTACTAAATGGTTATAGGACTGAGTGACTTCTAAGAAGTAGCCAAACACTTTGTTATATTTAATTTTTAAATTTTTAATACCCGTTTGTTCTTTTTCCTTGGTTTCCACATCACGTAACCAGTTGGTTCCATGGGTTTTGACATCACGGAGTTCATCAATTTCTTGATTGTAACCCCTTTTCATCAGACCACCTTCACGGAGGGAAATAGGTGGTTCATCTACAATGGCCATGTCAATACGCTCAAAAAGGTCACTTAAATCATCAAACTGGTTGTACATGCCGGCTAGTGCCCCACTTGTTGTTGTTTCTAAATGGCTGTGTAGTTCAGGAAGTACACGTAAAGATTCTTTAAGAGCAATGAGGTCTTTGGCGTTACAAGTCCCATAGGCAATACGTCCTACAAGACGTTCCATATCATAAATGGCACTTAAACAAGTTTTAATATCATCTCGTAAGAATAAGCTTTCTTTCAGTTCAGAAGTAGCTTCTAGTCGTGCATTAATGGCTTCTTGATGAATGAGCGGCTGCTCGACACATTTTCTTAAATAACGTGCACCCATAGCCGTTTGAGTGTGGTCTAAGACATGAAGCAAGGAGCCTTTACGTTTTTTCTCACGAAGGGTTTCTGTAAGTTCTAGATTGCGTCTTGTGGCACTATCTAGAAGCATAAACTCATTCACATTATAAAAGGTGATTTGTCCTAAATGAGAAAGCTCATTTTTCTGTGTTTCTTTTAAGTAATTTAAAAGCGTTGCACAAGCTAAGACACAGGCAGGATGAGCTGTAAGTCCAATACCATCTAATCCTAAAATATGAAAATGGTTGAGTAAAAGCTTTTCACATAAGTCGTAGTCTAGAACATGTTCAGGTAACTGCTCAACAAGGGCATTAAAGCGATCCTTAAGTCCTGTTGCTACTGTAGTTTCTGTATAGACTCTGGCATCAAGAAGACATTCTACAGGGGCAAACTTAGCCAGTTCATCCATAATCTTAAGATCACCTTGGTCAATACCTATTTCGGTTACAAGCCACTCTCCTGTTGTCACGTCACATAGACTTAGTCCATAGTGATCTTCAGTACGGACTAAAGAAGTAATGTAGTTGTTTTTCCCTTCTTGAATGGTATTGCCTTCTAGTATAGTTCCAGGTGTAACAATACGGACAATGCCACGTTTAACCAGTCCTTTTGTTGCAGAAGGGTCTTCTAATTGTTCACAAATGGCTACCTTGTAGCCTTTTTCAACAAGACGTGCAATGTAGTTATCCGCAGCATGGAACGGTACCCCACACATAGGGGCACGTTCGCTCAGACCACAGTCACGACCAGTTAAAGTAATTTCTAGTTCTCTTGAGACAGTTGTTGCATCTTCAAAGAACATTTCATAGAAGTCTCCGAGACGGAAGAATAAAATACAATCTGGATTGGCTTCTTTAATGTCTAAGTACTGTCTCATCATTGGTGTTACGTTCATTCTATTCACAAAGTCACCTTCTATAAGCATTCCCCGATTAAGTAGTGGGTTTTTGCTCCTGTAATTTTAATATCTACAATTTTTCCAATTTCACTTGGGTCTGCTTTAACATGGACTAAAACACTTTCTGAAGTACGACCGCTTAGAAGGTTTGGATCATGTTTACTCACTTCTTCAAGGAGTACATCGGTATGGTGTCCAATGAAACTTTCCATATAGTCCACTTGAATTTCATGAACTAAGTCTAAAAGACGATTAAAACGATCTTTTGAGACTACTTCTTCAATTTGATTGTCCATTGTAGCAGCTGGTGTACCTGTACGTTTGGAGTATACAAAAGTAAAGGCACTCGCAAAGCGTACTTGACGCACAACATCCATCGTTTCTTGGAAGTCTTCTTCTGTTTCACCAGGGAAACCAATAATAATGTCTGTTGTAAGAGCGATATGTGGCATAGTAGCTTTCACTTTGGAAACGAGTGCTAAGTATTGTTCTTTTGTATAACGACGATTCATACGTGTTAAAACATCAGTGCTCCCAGCTTGGAATGGAAGATGTAGACTGTTACAGAGCTTATCACATTCAGACATGGCTAAAATTAAGTCGTCACTTAAGTCTTTTGGATGAGAGGTCATAAAGCGCAGGCGCTCCAATCCTTCAATTTTATTTACTTCACGAATTAAATCAGCAAAAGTCATTGGAATGTCTAAAGTCTTCCCATAAGAGTTGACATTTTGTCCAAGAAGCATAATTTCTTTTACACCGTCTTCTACAAGGGCATGAATCTCTTTTAAGATGTCTTCAGGATTACGGCTTCTTTCACGTCCACGTACATAAGGCACAATACAGTAAGTACAGAAGTTATTACAGCCATACATAATATTGACACAAGATTTGAAAGGATATTTTCTTTCGTTTGGTAAGTCCTCTACAATGTCTTGATGAGAATCCCAAATGTCAATAACAGGTTTACCTGTTTCAAAGCGTGTTTGTAAAAGCTCAGGAAGTTTATAAATATTGTAAGTTCCAAAAATCATATCTACATGACGATAGGTTTTCTTTAACGTTTCTAGCACAATATCTTGTTGCATCATACATCCACAAAGGGCAATGAGTAAGTTTGGATTAGCTCTTTTAAGTTTTTTTAGATAACCGAGCTTACCATAAATTCTATTTTCCGCATTTTCGCGCACACAACAAGTATTGTACAGAATAAGATCTGCCTCTGCCTCTTTATCGGTTTCGCTATACCCCATTTTGCTAAGCATCCCTTGGATTTTTTCAGAATCATGTGCATTCATCTGACAGCCGAAAGTGGTAATACAAAACTTAAGATTTTTACCTTGTATATGATGTGCTAATTGGGAAATGATATCCATCTGTCTTTTTGCCTCGGCAGTTGAAATTTCAATTTCTTGTCTTTTTCCCATAATAACCTCCAATTTAATTGTTTATTAGACGTCTATTATACCACTATTTAGCATGCCGTTTCTACCATTAAAAAAAAGGTGTTAAAAGTACATATTTTCCACCTATAAAATATTTAAATTTACAAATGATATAAAGTAAGCATTTTTGTTTGAGAAAGGAGCATGCCGATGAAATTTTCAAAACTTAGCACTAAAGTCTGTGCCGTACTTGCCTTAATGTTAATAGGAGCAAATGGGGCAGCTAAACTTTATGCCACTGAAAACACTTACTTAGAAGATTTGCCCATTGAGATTGAACTCCCCTCTTTAAAAGAAGGAGTAACCACAGATGAAGAAAAACAAACTTCTGAAACTCAAGCACCACCTACCCTTTCAGAGGAAGAATTAACTAGCAAATTCAAAGAAATTCTAGAGGGCATTATAGACAAGCGTAATCACTATTTATTAGAGGGTCATGTAGAGGGGTTAAAAAGCCTTTATAATACAGATATTAAAACCGGGCTTTATGCTTTTGAACATGAAGAAATTAAAAGTAAGTATCTCAAAAATTGGGCGGATAAACAAGGGGTAACCTTTAAAGACATTACTTCTACCCTTCATATGCGTAAAGTGAGAGATCGCAAAGACGGCCTATATGGAATGACATGTAATGTAAGTACAGAATTTAGTTATAGTTATAATGATGATCCTGAAACTTTAACACACTTTAAACTAGGAACATCTCATTACATTCATCTGAAACAAATAGGTGAGGATTATTTAATCGTTAAAGAATGGTATACTGATCCTTTTGCAGATTCTTTAGATATTACCAATGAAAAATCTGAAGAAATGAAAAATTATATTGTAGAGCATCATTCTCCAGAATATGTAGCGGATGAGCGTACCCAACATGCCATTGACTATGCACATCAATACTGTGGTATTGGAGACGGTGAGTATTTATTTAAATACAACAAGGGGTATTTGAACTGTAACCCACGAGGTGGAGACTGTGCCAATTTTGCTTCTCAAATTATGCATGAAGGTGGCAAGTTTAAGAAGAATGGTACATGGAACTATACCAATGATGGCACCAAAGCTTGGGTGAATGCACAATCTCTTAAAAATTATTTAGTGAACAGTGGGCGTGGATCTTGCATTGCTAAAGGAAGTTATAAAGAAGTTTATAAAGCAGCCTACGAACTCCGTCCTGGAGATATTGTAGCTTATGAGAAAAAGGGACGTATTACCCATGTTTCTACAGTGACAGGATTAGATTCAAAGGGGTATCCTCTAGTAACTTGTCACAATACCGATAGACTACTCGTGCCTTATGATTTAGGTTGGAGCAATAAATCTATTACTTTCCACCTCATTGATGTCCATTATTAAAGAAGCGCTCCCCAATAAATAGCATGTAAAAAAGAGATCCAAGACTGATTAATTTTCAGTTTTAGATCTCTTTTTTGAAGTTATAGTTCTTATAAATGATAGGATAGGTTTTTCTAGTCTAGGAATACGCTGTTTTCGTGTCTAAAAGACTTTAGAACATAGACGTGCTTATTGTGCCGCTTTGTAGGTGTCTAGTGCTTCGCCTACAGCTTCCATCAATTTCGTTTGGTAAGCTGGATTGGAAAGCATTTGATCCTCGTTGTAGTTACTCATAAAGCCCATTTCAAATATGACAACAGGGACTGTAGACCAGTTAAATCCTGTCATGTCGGAACGTTCAAAGATTCCATTGACTTTGACACCTTTGTCTCCTAATTTTTCTTTTAAGAGTGTGGCAAAGTTAAAGCTTGGTTCATAAATTCCCTTAGTATAGCGACTATCCTTCGCAGGAACAAGGAGTGTAGCACCTGTTTTGCCACCATTACCAATACTGTCACAATGAATACGAATAGTCATCTGAGCACCTTTGTCATTGGCAAATGTAGCACGTTCTGCATTACTAATATTAACGTCATGTGATTCACGTGTCATATAGACGGTGTAACCCTTCTCTTCTAGAAGTTGTTTAAGAATCATAGAAGCCTCTAGATTGACAACGTATTCTGCTTTTTTTGTCCCAACCCCGGCTGTTCCAGAAGAAACTCTTGCCTTACGTCCGCCACTTCCCGGTGCTACAGGTTCACTTTTCCCGTCACCTTTAGCTTGATGACCTGGGTCAATACAAACGATAAAAGGTTGGTCTAGGGAAGCACCATAAAGAGGAAGGCTCGCAAAAATAAGTAGGATTGGAATTAAAAGTTTAAGAAAATACTTACGCATAAAACATTCTCCTTTTTACACAAATAAGTCATTAGAAACTAACAAACTTAACGTGTGTCAAAAGGAGAATGTTTATACCCATCTTTGTCATTTTGGAGTAAAAATCCTATTATAGCGGCTGACTATTTTAAAGTAGATTTGACGAGGCATACCTTTTAAAAGTTGATAGCAGACTTGGTTTAAGAAACCTGGGATGAGAAACACTTGATTGCGATGAAGCCCTTGTAAAGAGGCATATACCACTTCTTCTGCACCCATCCAAGTGACAATGCCTATATTTTTACAAGCTTCCTTAGGAATGGCTAGTCGACTATGGAAATCGGTATGGACAAAGCCTGGACATAAGGCTTGGACACGAATGCCATAAGGTATAAGTTCCATAGCTAAAGACTCAGAAAACTGAATAAGAAAATGCTTGGTTCCACAATACATGCCAGAAGATGGCAAAGGTGTAAAAGCGGCTAAAGAACAAACGTTAATAATAGCCCCTTTTCTTTTGCTTGCCTTGAGTTGATTGGCTACAATATGGCATAAGGTGATACTAGCTATAACATGTACTTGTAACATCTCTAGTTGGGTATCAAGTGCATCTTCTAGAAAAGATTTTTCTAATCCATAACCCGCATTGTTAACTAATATTTCAAGGGTATCTTGTGTTTTTACAAAGTTAACAAAACGGTTAAAGGATAGGGTATCTTTAAAGTCTACAATACATACAGTTACCAAGACGTGATAGGTCTGGCTTAAAGTGTGTGCTACTTCTTCTAAGACCTGACGCCTTCTTCCTGTCAAAATTAAATGATAGCCACGTGCGGCAAGTGCTGAGGCATAAGCACGTCCAATGCCACTCGTTGCACCTGTAATTAAAGCTGTTTTTCTCATACAACCCCCTCCGCTCGTTCAAACAACCTTGGAGTAGCAATGTTGTTTGAACTTCTATGTAAAAATAAATTAAACTTAGTATAGCATAAAGAACGCTTGAAACCAAACAAGACGCAGAATTAATCTGCGTCTTGGGCTTTTGCAATAAAGGTTTTTACGTCTTCAATGGCATAGTGAGGGGTTCTTGCATGGAGAACCGCTTCGCAGTTGTGACAAATTGGAATAAGATCTTGATGAGGATCTAAGTTTTCTAGTGGTTCAAGAGGCTTTAGATTATGAATTTTAATAAGGCCTTCAAAGTCTAAGCCATAAGTGTAACCAAAGTCAAAACCACAAAGTTCACAAACTGCACCATAATAGTTAAGACACTCCGCTTTCTTCTCTTCAAAAAGAGAGACCGGTGTATCAGCTGTAACGCATACATCATCTTGGATGATAGGTTCAGAAGTAACTTGGTCTTGGCTTGTTTGTTGCATAATAGGTGCATCTTGCACAGTACTTTCAGTTTGGATCACGTGTTCAGTATTCACAGTTGCCTCTTCTTTCTCGTTAAGGGCTTCACTATGGAAAGCCATAACAGGTAGTGGTATAGGAGTAGAAGGTGATATAGGAACAATAGGTGTTACAGGCTTAACAGTTGTTGTAGGCTCTACTTTAAGCTTAGCAGGCGTATCATCGATTAAGAAGTCAATAAAGTCATCGAGAGAAGGAAGTTCGCCAGTAGGGCTTAAAATAGATCTTTTTGGTGTAGATTCTTCTGAGGGACGCATCATATATTTAATATTTAAAGCTTCATATTCAGGCGTCAATGCACGTTCTAGTGTAGGGAGCAGCTTTTCTTCCATAAGCATAGTCAATGCTTGGTCGAGTTCTGGACGAAGATTAAAACAGAATCTTTGGTTACTCTCATAGGAGCCTGTAAAGAGAAGTTGCCACCATAACAGTTTGCCTTCTTCGTTTTTAGGGACTTCAATTTTTAGGGCTGCTTTAATACGTTTGCATAAAGATAAAATAACCTCATAAAATGGGTATTTAGAAGAATATCCTTCTAGATCAGACAAACTTTCAGATGTAATATGAAGGCTTCCTAGGCTATACATTTTTAAAATAAGATCTTGATTTTTAGCTGTGAAAATAGATGTTTTCATAAATAAGTCAGCCCAGTCTGAAGATGGAATAGGATGAACGACATAATCTTCAATTTGAAGAGGTTCATTGGCTACAGCTTCTTCAGGTAGAAGATTTAAAAAATCTTCCTTGGTAAGTGGTGCTTCTTCAACATAAGGGGTAATGACTTCTTCAACAACTTCTTCAATGTGATTAGGTGCGTAGTTATACTCATCTAGTCTTCTTTGGCATAACTTTACCACATCCTGAGGGAAAAGTTGTTTGTAGGTGTCTTTTGTTACTAAGGCTTCGACAGATAAGTCTAGACGTTGTTGTTCCCAGAGCAAAGTAAAATCAAATGTATGAGCATCTGTTGGCAGAATTTTAATGGCAGCCTCATACCCACCATACTTATTAATCATTTCAAGTAAACGTGGGGATTTATATTTAAGCTCTTTAACAATTCGCTTGTAAAGTGCAATCATTTCTTCATGAAAGGTTCGTTTAAGTATAATGTCTTGTTGATTCATGTTTTGTCCTCTAACTTTCTCTTTTTAACCTTATTAGACTAATGCACAACTTGGGTAGATGTCAATAACTATTTCTTTAATTTCTGCAGAATAGGTTACTCACCTAGTATGAGAAAAAATCAAATTCCTTATGCGATTTAAAAAAAGAAAGCGTTGTAAACACACTTAAATTTTAAAATACATAAGGTATTTTTTATAAAAATTAAACTTTATATCGTGGACTATGACCAATAGAAAAATCAGCCACAAATCCAGCTTGATGGATCGCATTTGTAAGCGCACAACTAGCAGTTGCAGATTCTGCGCCAAGACAAGCTTTACCATCGTAAAGGGCATACTTTTCACGAACGCCTAGAGGTGAAAGGTTGGGCATCACCACATTAGCACCCGCTTGTAGTCCTTTTGCTCGACCAGTAGTGTCTAGTGTAGAAAGCGCTGTTGTGGCAGGCAGGAGCACATCTGGGAGCATAAGGCGCACTAAAGCCAGTAAAAATGTTGTAAGATTGATTGTACCACTCGGAAAGGTACCAAGTGGGGTATCGTGCTGTGGCATAAAAGGACCAATCCCAACCATATGAGGTTGAAGCCGGTTTAAGAAAACTAGATCTAATGCTAAGTCTTCTAGTGTCTGTCCAGGTACACCGACCATAAAGCCCGCGCCTACTTGATAGCCAATAGATTTTAAATCCTCTAAACAGCGTATACGATGTTGAAAACTCATATGAGGATGAAGTTTTTCATACAGGTCACAAGAAGCGGCTTCATGACGCAAAAGGTACCTTGTTGCACCAGCTTTGAAAAAGCGAAGGTAAGCATCATGGCTACGCTCACCAATAGATAAGGTAATGGCACAGTCAGGATAATGCTCATGAATAGCTCGAACTAAAGATTCTATCTTGTCATCGGTGAAGGCCACATCTTCGCCTCCTTGCAAAACAAAAGTCCGATAGCCAAGGTTGTAACCTTCTTTGCAACAGACTAGAATGTCTGTCTCACTTAGACGATAGCGACTTAGGGCTTTGTTTTCACAGCGTAGTCCACAGTATAAACAATGTCTATGACAGTAATTCGTGAATTCAATGAGCCCTCTTAAGTAAACACGCTCACCAAAGTAACGTTCTTTAACTTGAAGTGCTAAGTCGCAAGCTTCTTTGGCCAGTTCATCTGTATAATGGGTAAGTATATATAACCATTCTTTATGCTCTAAATTTGTTGTTTCATAGAGTTTATGTAGAAGGCTTAAACCTTTATCTTTTGTCATTTTTATAATCCCCTATCGTATGAGAGTCTGACGAAGCACGCTATAAAGATTAGTTATTCTAAGTATAACATTAAAGGGTTGTCTAGGGGAATAAGAAATATTGTGTCTAAATTAAAAAAGATTCTACGAGAGTTCGTAGAACCTTTTTTAATTGAAAACTTAGTGCTTACCAGTTACGTTTAATCCCTGTCTCTGTTAAAGCAATAGCACCTTCTTTTAAAAGACGGCCAATGGCACGCTTGAAAGAAGCCTTGCTCATACCAAGTTGGGCTTTAATTGCTTGTGGTGTGCTCTTGTCTCCTAAAGGTAATGTTCCACCTTGTTGTTCAAGCAAGTTCATAATCTTAGTTGAATCATCCTCCATTTGTTGGAAAGCCTGTTTACGTAAGCTTAAAACCAATTTCCCATCAGGACGGATGTTTTTAACACGTACATTCAGTTTGTCACCAATGTGTAAAGAACCAATCATTTCAGTTGTAGGGATAAGGCCATGGTAGCCCTCTTCTACTGCAACTAAAGCACCCAGGTCACTTTTAACACTGTAGACAATCCCATTAACACTTTGATTTTTCTTATATGGGGATTCACAACTTAAAATATCGTAAACTTTCATTGTAGCACAGAGACGGTCACTTTTGTCAATATAAAGTCCCACTAACACTTCATCACCTTTTTGAGGCTTGCCTACTTGTTCCTTGAATGGAAGGAAGAGATCCTTTTGAAGCCCCCATTCCAAGAAGACTCCTATTGAAGTGATGTCTGCAACTTTTAAGGTAGCTACTTTTCCTAATGTTAACTTAGGTACTTGTACCGTTGCAATGAGCCTGTCTTCTGTATCACGGTAGACAAAAACAGAAAGGGATGTACCCAGTTCAAGGTCTTCTTCTATTTCTTGGCGAGGGATAAATACTTCTTCTTCACCTGTACTACCGATTTCTTTTAAATAAACTCCAAAATCTGTTCTTCTTACAGCTTCTAGTGTTTGTATTTTTCCTAATGCAATCATTTAATTTCTCCTTAATACAATAAGTACTTTGATTGATGTAGTATAACACAAATTGGAAAAGACATAAAGGTACGAGTTTTTTAAAGAATATATAAGCTAAATTTTTCAAAGACAACAAATATTTTTTTAAGTCCATGTAGCATGATGCACTAACTTTAAGAAGCCTTTTTCTAAAGAAAGTGTAGTGACTTCAAGGTTTAAAATACGGATAGGGCATTTAAATATTCCATACAATCCTCTTTCGTTTAAGCTTGTCTTAACTTTTGTAAAACATATACTAAAAAGGAAAGGTCTATGAGCATTTTTTATAAATAACAGGAATAACAACAAGAGTTAAAACAGTCGATAAAAGTAATCCACCTGTCACAGTTAAAGCAAGTGGTAATTGGATTTCTGCCCCTTGCCCAATACCTAGTGTCATAGGTAATAGTCCAAGTACAGTAGTCAAAGTGGTCATCAAAATAGGTTGAAATCTTGTAGTTCCTGCTTCCAAAATGGCGTCTTCCACAGAAAAACCTTCTTCTCTAAGACGATTAATAAAATCTAATAAGACAATCCCATTATTAACAACAATTCCAGATAAAATAATAAAGCCAATTAGGGCAGGCATAGAGACTGGGACACCTGCAATAAATAAAGCAAGAATACCTCCTGAAAAGGCAACAGGGACAACAGACATAATGATTAAAGGCTGAACGAAGGATTCAAATTGACTAGCCATAATCATATAAACAAGCAAGACAGCAAGTGCTAAAGCTGCAAACAAGATCTTGAAGGAATCCTTCATTTGCTCTACTTGTCCACCGAATACAATCTTATAGCCATTAGGGATTTGAATATTGGTGAGAGAGGCTTCAACATCTTTTGAAACTTCAACCAAACTTCGACCTTCAAAATCAATTTGGAGGCTAAGGGTATGGCGTTGATTACTTCTTTCAATCTTATGGTATTCCTCTCCTCTTTTATAAGTTGCAAGCGCACTCAATGGTACACGCACTCCCTTTAAATTGCTGAGTGTTAAGTTTTGTACTTCTGTAAGACCACTGTTTAAAGCTGTTTGGCTATAAAGGGTAACATCAATAGGTCCTTTAGCATCTTCTAGGCTCATAATAGGGATGGGTTTTAAGGCACCTTGGATGGCACGTGCTATTTGTTCATTTGTTAGACCATGTTGAATAGCTTGGTTCTGACTAACTTGAATGGTCAAAGTAGGTGCATTTTTTGTTTGTTTAACGTCAATAGAGGTAATGCCAGGAATGGTATAGCAAGTTGTCTGAATAGATTTCCCAAGAAGTTCTAATTGCGTAAGATCTTCACCTAATAGATTTAAGGTGATTTGGTTGCCACTCCCTCCCATCATACTGCCCCTAGTAGAGGCTGTGATTTGAGCACCTGGAATAGTTTGTGTAGCAAGGGTAGCAGCGCTTGCTACATCTTGGTCACTTACAGTCCGTGCGTTAAGAGGGGAAAGAACAAGCATCACTTGAGCACTACTACTTGAAACACTTGTAGTGAGTGCAGTTGTTGCCACACCTTCTAAGTGAGACACACGTTCAAGTACAGCTTCACTAACTTCAAAGACAGCTGACTGATTCTTTCCTTTAGGGAGATTAATTTGGATAGAGACAATACCTTGATCAGTAGATGGAAAAAAGGTAATGCCTACACCTTTTAAGGCAAATCCAGATAGAAAAAGGATGAGTAGGACAAGTGCAGCCACTCTTTTTTTATGGGTCAAGCTCAAGATAAGTACATATCTATAGAACGTGCGTAGGGCATCTAAGGTGCGATGGGATTTTTCAATTTCATAATCTTTTAAAAGACGACTAGCTAAAAGAGGCACCAAAGTAAAAGAGACACCTAGAGAGGCAATCAAAGAAAAAGTTACTGTAAAGGCCAGTTCTTGAAAGATTTTAGCAGAAATCCCTTGGACAAAAATAGCAGGTAAAAATACACTAATCGTTGTTAGTGTAGAAATGATTATAGCTTGTGCCACCTCTGTTGTCCCTTTGTAGGCCGCTTCTTTTGGAGCGAGTCCTTGCTGTTTGAGTCTATGAATATTTTCAATGACAACAATGGCATTATCGACAAGCATACCTATGCCTAGGGCTACACCACCTAAGGAAATCATATTTAAAGTCAAGTGAAAGAAATAGATGAACACAAAGGTTGTAATGACTGAAATAGGTATAGAAATAGCCATAATGAGTGTAGTACGTATATCCTTTAGAAAAAGAAATAATACCACTACTGCGAGCAAGGCACCTATTATAGCGTTGATACCGATAGCACGCACAGATTGGTCAATAATAGTACCTTGATCAAAAAGGGGAACCACTACAAGTCCTGGATGTTTCTCTTGAAGTTGATCCAAGGTTTTGCGTATAGCTGCTGATACTTCGACTGTATTAGCTGTAGATTCTTTTTGAATGGATAACATTAAACTAGGTTCACCACTCACCTGGGCAAAGCTTGTGGTAGGCGTATAAGTTTCTTCAAAGTCAGCTAGTTCTTTCAGCGTAATCGGCATTTGTTCATTGGTGAGGAGTACTAGATTTTCAAGGTCTTCTATTGTTTGAGTACTAGATTGCACACGAATACTGAGCTTAGAATGGCCTTCCTCAATCAGTCCTCCAGGTAAAGCACGATACTCACTTTTAATCTGTTGGGTAAGATGATTTGATGAAAGGCCATAAGCACTGAGGCGGTCGGCATCTACAGTAAGACGTAACTCACGTTTGACTCCACCTACAACTTCTACGGTAGCTACGCCTGGCACACGTTCTAGGCTAGGAACTACAGTGGTATCAAGGAAGTGAGTCGTTTCATTAAGGGGACTGTCCTTGAGTGTAAGTCCATAGTGCCCAATAGGCATCATGTTAGGATTTAATTTCATAATCATAGGTGTGCTAGACCCCGCAGGTAAAAGTGGTTTAACTAAATCTATTTTTTCCCGAACTTCAAGCGTTGCAAAATTCATATCTGTGCCTTCTACAAAAGATAGCATAATCATAGAACTACCTTCTGAGGAAACAGAGCTCATACTGGATACTTGACTAGTTGTTGCTAAAACACCTTCTAATGGATCTGTGATAAGGCTCTCCACTTCACTAGGACTCCCGACATAGGGAGTAACTACTACTAGCATTGGGAGATCAAAAGAAGGCAATAAATCAATACTAAGATTGAAAAAGGCTACAAATCCAAAAATTAGAACAATGCATATCAGCATAAAAGTTGTAACAGGTCTTTTAATGCTTAAAGCTGTAATTTTCATCAAGACAGCACTCCTTTATAAGGTGGATTCCATGGCATTAGCCTAAAGGTGGAACGACTTGTACAGTATCCCCAGACTGAATATAAGTATTACCATCTAAAATAATGGATTCATCAACTGCAAGGCCTTCTAAAATTTCAATGGTATCGTCATTCTCAATCCCTGTTGTAACATCTCGCCTTATAGCGGTATGTTCCTTAGTATTTAAGATATAGATATAAGCGGCATCAGAGGTACGTATTAAAGCATCCTTGGGAATAATAAGGGCGGATTCTTTTGTTTGAAGAGGCAACTGCACTTTGCCAAAACTACCACTTAGTGCGACATGATCTGGATTAGAAAGGATAAGCTGAACGGGGTATAACTCTGTTTTGACATCGGCTGTTTCGTCTACTTGCTGAACCTTACCTTTTAAATAGGTAGGGACACCTGTTGGTGAGATGACTTCTACTTCTAATAAAGATGTATTTTGAAAATAGGTTAAATGTAATTTAGGTACATAGAGATTAAGCTTAAGCGTATCGGTACTTGTTACTATCAAAGAAGGAACTAAGAAGTTCGGCTTCTCACCTACTTTTATATTGACGGCACTCACATGCCCATTTATAGGGGCTACAATGTGATATTGGTTTTTAAGTGCAACAAGAGTTTGATAACTCGCCTCTAACGTATCTAATTTATCATCACTACTGGGAGTGGAAGTATTGAGTGTAAGTAAGGTTTGTTTCAGCATTTTAAGAGATTCTAGCTCACCTTCTAAGGCTGTAATCTCTTTAGTATAAGTAGCGCCTGCATACATAGAAGATTGCGCACCATAAAGTTTATCTAGATGTTCCTCTAATGTTTCAATTTGCTCATTAAGTTTACGAATAATTTCTTCTGTCTTTTCACTTCCATCAGAAAGATTAGCGTTAAAAGCTTTGAGCTTTTCAATAGCTTCTTTAGCACTTTGGATTTGATTATTTAATTGGGTTGTATCTAAGTCCATTAAAGCATCTCCTTTAGTTACGGTATCTCCTTCTTGCACATACAGACCAATAACAGATGCAAGTGCTTGAGGAGTGATTTTTGCTTCTTCTCCGCTTTGAAGGTTGCCAGAATAATTTTGATAAATGGCAATTTCACCTGTTGTGACAGTATGTGTTGTAACAGGGATACCTTGGCTCTTACTCATTTCAGTACGGGATAGGGGCTTAGTTCGATAGATATAAAGTGATGAGAAAGCCCCTAGTAAGATAACAAGAAGGGATATGCCCCAGATTGATTGACGTTTCATAAGGTTTCACTCCAATAAGTTCATATACTGATAGTATTTGCTAATTGCTTCCATTTCATGCATGTTAGGAAGAAGAACTTATCGCCCTATACCTAACAAATACCCTTTTCTAATAAGGCGTTCATTTTGTGCATAGAAAAGGTATAGTACCTTCCCCATCATACTTATGCATCTAAAAAGTATTATATAGGTTTATAAAATTACTTAACGAAAAGAAACTAAATGCCTGAAAGCATAGAAGCTTTCAGGCATTTAGTTTCTTTTGATAGCACACTATATAGATGTAGATGATAGGAGAGCTACATTGATTTGAGCCAATAGCTTTTCTTTCACAGATTCATAAGTTGGCTGATCCACTAAATTGACTAACTCATAAGGGTCATGAAGTAGGTCAAAGAATAGATAAGGTACTCTGTTACGAGTATGGATACACAGTTTAAATTGATTATCTCGAATCATTTGCCACCCTGATTCTGGATCAATATATTCAGCGATAATAAAGGGATTTATCGTCTCCTCTGCTTGACGCAAATAGGGCTTAAAACTTTTACCATCTACAGCGTGTACACTTTTTGTACCCGCATAATCTAAAAGAGAAGGATAAATATCCACTCCAGAGATAAGGACATCACTTACCGTATTTTTAAGTCCTTTAGGATCTTTGACGATAAACGGTACCCCGCAGGACATCTCATACGGAAGACACTTATTCTTCAGACCATGGCTCCCTTGCATATCTCCATGGTCTGAAGTAAATATCACTAGCGTTTCTTCTTCTAGACCAAGCTTACGAATTTCTTCTAAAATTTTACCAACACCGTGGTCTATCTGTGTAATCATGGCATTATAAAGACGAATATACTCATCCATGTTGTTGCCATAGCGTTGGTAGTCTGCACAGTCTTCAAAAGGCCTTGGACTATACGGTGAAAAGGTGGGTGTATAAGGGTCTACTTCTATATAATCAGGTGTATGCTTAACGGACTTACCCGAATAAATCTTAGCGTATTCTGGTAGAGGCTGCTCAGGATAGTGAGGTGCTTGATAGCCAATCACTTGGAAAAAGGGTTTACCCGTTTGTTTAAGCACGCTCAAGTTTTGTAGTGCTAAGTCAGTTGTTACCTCTGTACGATGTTGGTTAAACTCTAACTTTTCGCCTTGTCCGTTCCAAAAAATAACGTCTTTTAAAAAGCCATTATAACATTGATACCCCATAAAATATTTAAAATCTCCTTGTAAGCTAGCTGGAATAGAATCATTACCATCTCCGCCTAAATGCCATTTCCCAATAAAACTAGTTTCGTATCCAAGGCTGTTCAATTGACTTGCCAAACTAGGCGTATCTGGATATAGGCCCTGTCCGTTATAAGAGACATGGTTATGACTTGTATATAATCCTGTAAACAAAGTGCCACGATAAGGCCCACAAATAGGATTATTTGAATAGCCATTTCTAAACAGGACACCTTCTTCACAAAGTTGATCTAAATGGGGAGTTAAAATTTCGCTGTTTCGTTTGCCAAATGCGTATTTGTGCATTTGGTCAGCAAAAATGAGAATAAAATTCATAAGTGCCTCCTCGTTTTCTTTTCGTTCTAATTAATGCTATATTTCTCTCGTATGGCCAAATGATAAAAAAGATAAAAAATATAGGTAAAAATAGGCATAACCAAATGGTTGTATTCACGCGCATCCCCCTCTCTGTAAATGCCTATACTATAAATCTATTGTAGTATAGGCAAACAAAAGAATCAATATTCGAAAGAGTAAGCATCAAGTGGGTAAAGGTCTAACAAAAAAGCACTAAAACTCATTAAAAAGTTTTAGTGCTTCAATTTATTTAACGAGATATGCAATCGTTTCCACATGGCACGATAGGATAGGCTGTATGTCAAACTCCATAAGTAACATATCTACTAATATTCATGTGCTTTGAATATTTTTTTCTGCCCTTTCTAATAGAAACAATAATTCCATATAAGTCGTCTTCATCTAATAACTCATGTACTTTCACCCTATCCCCATTAGATATGAAACTAACATCTTATAAAACAAATGATCAGTTTGAGTCTTCAAATGAAGGAACAATGAGAGCTATAGGTATAGACATTCCAGATACATCTGCTAGAAATAAACTGGAACCCATTTTTGCTATTACGCTTATTCTTTAAGTAATTTAATAAAATCTGGATGATTTTTAATAAAATCTAACTCATTCTCTGGGTCATTTCTTAGCATATCCACAAAAGCTGTATAAAATTGGTTATATTCTGCTTCTTCTGTTTCCGTTCCGGTTTGTTTCATCTTGATGTGTGTATATAATCGTGAATTAGAAGTGTCCCACTTTTTACGTAATGCAGGCAACATTTTCTTAAGTGTTGCTATACAGTTCT
>NZ_JAVVQU010000044.1:0-17126 GCF_036655075.1 Niameybacter sp.
TATAAAAGGAATTAGAGCCTCATGCTCTAACTCCTTTTATTTTTTCACCTATAATTTTCTTTCAAAAACTCTATCCATCCTTCATAAACAGTTTTCTCAGTTACGCCTAGTACTTGATTATAATCCAGTACTTCTGCTAATTCTTCTACCTTTTTCCATCCATAGGCATCTTTTAAATATTCCACATAAGTATATGAAAATTCATACCCACCCATCTTATTGAATGCAACAGGATTAGAAGTATGCATTTGCTTTAATGAGGGAATAAAAATACTTCTACTATATAAGTTATCAGGAGCTACTTGACCCGACAAATACCCTGCAAGTCCTTCATCTAACCAAAGGGGCATCTTCTTATTTTTAACTGAATTATAAGCATGCACCATCTCATGAACACTCGCATTCCTCACACTGTCGTAATCATGAGCCTTACCTGAATTATTGGGAGAGGTTAGCAATACGTTTACCCCTCTATTATCCCCTATATACCAATCCAAGCCAAGAAACCATGTTATGTATCCATACTTTTTGGTTTGAAGTGTTTTTTGACTGTCATAAATATAGATGTTAATTCCTTGAGAACTGCTAAACCCAAGACTACGTGCAATACGTTTACTTTCGCCTTCTGCTAATTCAAATACATCTTTTGCACCGCTCTCATCTGTCTCATAGTATACATCTACAAAATCACCTGTTAGCTTATGCATCTGCTTTGTCTTCAAGCTCCATGTAGGTATAAAATTAATGATTATTAAACCTATCACTATACCTATTAATCCTATCATCTGGTTCCTTCTTTTTTTCATCATCATTACTCCTATCTTCAAATAGTTTTGTAATGATATCCTATTCAATTTCAAATAAAACAACTAGTTACTAGGGTCACAGATTACCTATGACTTTAGTCATAGGTATGGTAATACTGACTATATTTCACCACTAAGGCCGTTCTATCTCTTATCTCTACCTTATCATAAATGCCAGAAACATAGTTTTTCACCGTTCCCACAGATAGATAGAGTTGACTTGCAATCTGTGCATTTGTATAACCTCTAATAAGCAACTCAAAAACGCTCTTTTCTCGTTCTGTCAGTAGGCTAAGTACTTTATCAAGTTCAGATACCTTTTTTATATTATCCTCTTCTTCAACAGGGCCTTGTTGTTCCCTAATGACTTCATAAAAGCTATTAAAGAATTTCATCACTCTACTACAAAGGAAATACAAAAGAAGTGTAGCACATATATACTGGATGATACGAGGCACTGCACCATATAGCATAATTGCTTGCAAATCTGTAAAAGGTTCAATCCAAGGCTGAAACAGTTTAAACCCTGTTATGAAATGAGATATGACAATATTAACTATTGTGCAAATACCTGTGTACCACATAACTTTTTTATCCAAGTAGAAAGCACTTATAATAGATGGTATCACAAAGAGTAAAACCGTTTGAAAGGTAAATATGACATAAGCAATTCCAGTAAACACAATGATACATGTAACAATGACATATTTGACCCATTTACCATCCTTATGCAACACATTCACCAATACTGTTGGCAAGATTAATGGAATGAATGATGCTGCTATAAAGCTATTTATAATATAAGGATAAATATCAAACACGTTAATCCAGCACAATACCCCTACCATTAAAATGAAAAGACCTATAATCCTAATGGCACTTGCTACGATCTCATTGGTTTCATACTCATTTTTCTTATATATTTCTTCCATGCTTAACCTCCTATGTACATGCTATTGTACATGCTATTTATTCTCAAAACTTTTATTTAGCATTCTTGTGACAGCATCTTAGAGATAATATGACTTGAGCGCTATAAAATTCTGTACTCAAATCTACTCTTATATTCTTATTATAAATTTTTCTTTCTTATAGCGTCAATTGTATTCTGCTAACTTTCTTTAACATCAAAAAAGCACCGCATCCATATTGTCAATGAATGCAATGCCTTTAATAAAAACAAAATAATTTTCTATTTAGAATTCTGCTGAACCTGTAGTTCTTGGGAATGGGATAACGTCACGGATGTTAGTCATACCTGTTAAGTACATGATAAGTCTTTCGAATCCAAGACCAAATCCTGCATGACGTGTGCCACCGAATCTTCTAAGGTCTAAGTACCACCAGTAATCTTCTTCGTTAAGACCAAGCTCTGCCATTCTAGCAAGAAGTACGTCTAAGTCCTCTTCTCTTTGGCTACCGCCAATAAGCTCACCAATGCCTGGTACAAGAAGGTCCATAGCTGCTACTGTTTTACCATCTTCATTAAGTTTCATGTAGAAGGCTTTGATTTCTTTTGGATAGTTAATAACGAACACTGGTTTTTTGAAGTGTTCTTCTGTTAAGAAACGTTCATGTTCTGTTTGAAGGTCACATCCCCAGAATACTGGGTATTCGAATTCTTTTCCACATGTTTTAAGAATTTCTACAGCTTCTGTGTAATCCACTACACCAAAGTCTGCACTTACTACACCTTGTAATCTTTCTAAAATACCTTTGTCTACGAATTGGTTGAAGAACGCCATTTCTTCTGGTGCATTTTCAAGTACGTAGTTGATTACAAATTTTACCATGTCTTCTGCAAGACGCATATCATCTTTAAGGTCTGCAAAAGCGATTTCTGGCTCAATCATCCAGAACTCTGCTGCATGGCGAGGTGTGTTTGATTTTTCCGCACGGAATGTTGGTCCAAATGTATATACATCTCTAAATGCCATAGCAAATGTTTCAGCTGAAAGCTGACCACTTACTGTTAAGCCTGCCATTTTGCCAAAGAAATCTTCTTTGAAGTCTACTTCACCTTGGTCAGTCATTGGAGGGTTTTTAGCATCAAGTGTTGTTACTTTAAACATTTCCCCTGCACCTTCACAGTCATTTGCTGTAATAAGTGGAGTATGTGCATAGACGAAGTTACGTTCTTGGAAGAACTTGTGTACTGCATAGGCTGCTAAAGAACGTACTCTAAATACAGCTGAAAATGTGTTTGTTCTTGGACGAAGGTGCGCAATTTGTCTTAAGAACTCAAATGAGTGACGTTTCTTTTGAAGTGGATACTCTGCTGGACAGCTTCCTTCTACTTCAATTTCTACTGCTTTAATTTCAAAAGGTTGTTTTTGGCCTGGTGTTGCTACTAAGTTACCTTTAACGACAATGGCTGCACCTACACCTAATTTTGCTATATCTTTAAAGTTATCAAGTTTATCTTCAAATACAACTTGAACACTCTTGAAAAATGTCCCATCATTTAATTCAATAAACCCAAAAGTTTTTGAGTCTCTAACTGTTTTTACCCATCCTGCTACTGTTATACTTGTGCCTACATACTCATCTGTACTACGGTATAAATGTCTGATTGCTACTGTATCCATTTCTCCATCTCCTTTAATAATTTGAGTGTAATAAAAGACAATAAAAAAAGCTCCATCCCTATGAAACATAGGGACGAAGCTGACTCTCCGCGGTACCACCCTAGTTGGCCTACTGGCCCAACTCTTTGGTTAGTATATCTACTAATATACTCTAGATGTAACGGTCTAGTCCCGTCTAAGCCTACTCATTCCTTTTCGGTTAGAAACTCCAAGATGTTCTTCATCTAAAACTTGTTACCAAATTCCCAGCACCATTGGCTCTCTAAAAACGCTGTTTCAGACTACTCTTCTTTTCATCGTCTATTATCTATTCATACTATAAAATATGTTTTTCATTATAGAGTGTTCCATTCATTTTGTCAACACTCCCAGCGTACTATTAATCCTCTAAAACTTTTCCACTTAAACCTTCTATAGGATGCCCTTATAACTTGCATATGGTCTACCCTTGTGTACGTTGACGCATAACCTCATACATACAAATAGAAGCTGCAATAGAAGCATTAAGAGACTCTAAGCCACCTGGCATTGGAATGTAGACCTTTTGGTCAGCTACTTCTAATGCTTCATTAGAAACGCCATTCCCTTCATTGCCTATGATTAATACATGTCCTTTGACAAAATCTGCCTCTGCTACTTTACATGCTGTTTCATCTAATGCTGTTGTATAGAGTGTTAAGCCATTTTTCTTTGCCCACTCTATATAATCTTCTAGATTTTCACCTACTACAATAGGTACGTGTAAAAGTGCTCCCATTGTACTACGTACGGTCTTCGGACTATATAAATCTACGCACCCTTTTGTTAAGAAGATTGCTTCTACACCAAACCCGTAGGCTGTACGAATAATAGTTCCTAAATTTCCTGGGTCTTGTAAGTTTTCAAGCAGAAGATAAAACCCTTGGGGTTTTGCTTCTATTTTATTTAAAATAAACTCTTTCATTTTAACAAGTGCTAAAATCCCTTGTGGTGTCTCAGTTCCACTCATTGTTTTAAATAATTCACTAGGTACGACAATATTTTGTTTTGTTCCTACTACTTTTAACTCCGATTCATCAAATAAGTCACTCATCACAATCGTATCAATTTCATAGTGACTAGGAATTTCATTGACACTTCTAATCCCCTCGATAAGGAAAATCCCCTGTTTTTTGCGTTCATTCTTCTTCGCTTGAAGCACTTGAATGTTCTTAATGATAGGATTACTTCCACTACTAATAAATTTACTGTTTACCATATCTCTTAGCCTCTAAGAATTGAATTTGCTTATTGCTTCCTACAACAACAAGTGTATCTTCTGTTTCTAAAATATAATTTGGTGAAGGTGAAATATCAATTGATCCACCACGTTGAACAGCAATAATATTGATGCCATATACGCCACGTGGGTCTACTTCAATAATACTCTTACCTTTCCAGTCTGGTAGGATACCCATTTCAATAATGCTATATTCAGATGATAGTTGAATATGATCAAGAATATTCCCTGAAATTAAGTTGTTGGCAATACGCATTCCCATTTCTTGTTCTGGTAAAATGATACGGTCTGCTCCGATTTTACGTAATACACGTTCATGAATCTCACTACTTGCTTTTGCTACAACGTAAGGAATCCCTAATTCTTTTAGTAATAATGTAGTCATAATACTTGCTTGAATATCTTTTCCTATCGCTACAATTGCCACATCAAAGTTACGAATGCCCAATGATTTGAGCGTATCCATATCAGAGGCATCTGCTTGTACTGCATGCGTTACAAGTGGTGCAATTTCTTGTACACTTTCTTCGCATTTATCTACAACCATGACTTCATAGCCTGCTTCTGCAAGTGTTGTCGCTAAGCTAAGCCCAAATCTACCAAGTCCAAAAATAACAAATTGTTTCCCTCTCATAACTAACCTCTCCTTTTAGCCTACCATGACTTTCTCTTCTGGATATTGAATACTTTGTTTTTCTTTCCCTCTCTTTTGTCTAACCATTAAAGCAACAGCAATGGTAACTGGCCCAAGGCGTCCAATAAACATTAATATAATAATCATAATCTTACCGATTGTTGTAAGACTTGCTGTAATACCTAAAGTTAAACCTACTGTACCAAAGGCAGATACTACTTCAAATAGAATGTCCATAAATTCAGCACTCTCTGTTACCGTCAAAATCATAAGCATTGCAATCACCGCTGTAATAGCGATCATAACAACCGTTAATGCACGGGTAATCACAGCAATGGGTATACGACGATTGTATACTTCTGTATTTTCTCTACCTCTAATAGTTGATATTGCACATAAAATAAGTACACCTATAGTTACCGTTTTGACACCACCAGCTGTACCTGCTGGCGATCCTCCAATAAACATTAATATAATAGTCATTAACTTAGATGCAGGTGTCAGATCTGCAAGTGGCAATGTATTAAAACCAGCTGTACGTGGTGATACAGATTGGAAGAGTGCTGCATAAAGTTTATCTTTAAAAGATAGCATCCCTAATGTATTAGGATTTTTAAATTCTACTAAGAAAAAGAAGATGAATCCAAAGACGATTAAAGAAATACTAATAAGCCATACAAGTTTGGTATGTAGTGGCATCTTGTAGAAAGCTTGTTTCCATGTAAAATGTTCTGCTGACTGTCTTTTCATCTTAATCATGTTATAGGTATCCATCCACACGCAAAAACCTAATCCACCAGCAATAATGAGTCCCATGATTGTGAAGTTAACAAGGCCATTGCCTACATATGGTGTTAAACTATTACTGCCTACTAAATCAAATCCCGCATTACAAAATGCTGAAATAGCATGGAATATAGAGTATCCCACACCTTTTATAAACCCATGTTCTGGGATAAAAACAAAGGATAGTAAAAAGGCACCTATTCCTTCTACGAAAAATGTAAGTATAACAACTGCTTTTGTAAAGCGTACAATACCGGCCATCGTATTTGAACTAAATGCTTCTTGCATAATTAATCTATTTTTCAAAGTAATTTTCTTGCCCATAAAAACAAAAATCATACTCACTAAAGACATGAATCCAAGTCCACCTATCTGAATACAAAACAAAATAATAATCTTTCCAAATAGCGACCAGTGTTCTAGTGTATTCACGACAACAAGCCCTGTTACACATACTGCAGATGTAGACGTAAATAAAGCATCAACAAAGTTAGTGGTTTCTCCACTTTGACTACTAATAGGTAACATCAGCAATACGGTAGCGACTAAAATAAGGCATAAAAACCCTGCTACTAGTATCTGAGACGGACCTAAGCTGCTTTTAAATATCCCATGCTGCTCATTTAGATTATTCATCTTTTTTATCTCTCCTATGATTTGTTAATTTATGTAATCGTTAGATATTATATCATACCACAATTTAAAATACAAAGTTCCTCAATCTTTTTATTAGGTTTCGCTTTTTTATTTGTAATCATGTATATAATATTTGCCACTTCCCATACTAAATGATAAATGTATTTTATGTATTGAAAGGAATTTTGTTATGAATAAACCCATCAGCATCCAACCAGACTTTTTTTGGCTAGGTGCCTTAGATTTTGATTTGCGTATTTTTGATATTGTTATGGAGACACAATTTGGTACAAGCTATAATAGCTATTTGCTTAAAACGGATTCTCATACAGTCCTTTTTGAAACAGTGAAAGAAAGTTTTTTTGACACCTTCTTAGATAAACTAAAATGCCTATGCGTACCTTCTGATATAGACTATATTGTTATCAATCATACAGAACCCGACCATGCAGGAAGCCTTAATCTTCTTTTAGAATACGCACCTCACGCTACTGTTATCTGCAGTGTAGTCGCTCTAAAATATTTAACCCAAATCATCAATCGACCATTCAAGCATCATGTAGTCAAAGATCAAGAAACACTCCAATTAGGTAATCGCACCTTACGCTTTATTCTGGCCCCTTTCCTACATTGGCCTGATACCATGTATACTTACATTGAAGAAGATCACATTCTTGTCACTTGCGATTCTTTTGGGGCTCATTATGCTAACCCTATTCTCCTAAGAAGCCACTTAGAAGAAAATCATGCAAACAACTACTTATCCGCTTACAAATATTACTTTGACATGATTATGGGACCTTTTAAGCCCTACGTCTTAAAAGCTCTTCATAAAATTGAAAATTTGCCCCTTGATTTCATTTGTCCAGGACATGGTCTTATTCTAGATGCATCACAAATTCCTCATCATTTAGCGCTCTACAAAACTTGGTCACTACCTGTGGTGCGTTCTAAGCCCTCTGTAGTTATTGCCTATGTATCTGCCTATGGCTACACAGAAAGTTTAGCTTGGCAAATTGCCCAAGGCTTACAATCTGCTCGTAAAGATATAGATGTACACCTTTTTGACCTTGTCTCTACACCATTAGAGCGTGTGCTAACCGAAGTAGAACATTGCTGTGGACTTATTATAGGCTCTCCTACTATTTTATCTGATACCCTTCCCCCTATTTGGCAACTGCTTACTTCACTCAATCCAACCGTTCATAAAGGAAAGAAAGCAACTGCCTTTGGTTCTTACGGTTGGAGCGGTGAAGCTGTAGATTTCATTGTAGAGCGGCTTGAGCAACTCAAAATGAATATGATGGTTCCCCCTCTTAAAATTCTCTTCAAACCTAATTCAGATAATCTTGCTGAAGCTTTCAAACTTGGAGAATCCTTTGGAGAAAATTTATAAAGAGCAAATAATTAAAGAGAGAGACTGCACTATGCAGACTCTCTCTTTAATTATTAATGATTTATTTTTTAGGTACAACCCCGTTATATACAAGACCTTTTTCACTGTCTACAGTAATCATTGTCGCACTTCTTATCGCTTCAACTACATTTTTAGCACCGATAATAACAGGTATATCTAATGTTCTACCTACTATTGTCGCATGATTGTTTTCTTCATGACTACTATCTTCTACAACGATAGCGCTTGCCTTTTTCATATAAGGTAAGAAAGAATTATCTGTTTTAGCGGTAACAAGAATGTCACCTTTTTTAAAGTATTTATCTGCTTCATCTAAAACTTTTACAACGCTTGCTTTTCCTGTAACTGCTTTTTTGCCATAACCAATACCTCTTGCAAGAACATTGCCTACATACTGTGCTTTTAAGATATTCGTTGTACCTGCTACACCTACAGGTACACCTGCAGTAAGTACAACGACATCGCCTTGTTTCGCAAAACCAAGTTCTTCAGCTTTCTTAACAGCTGCTGCAAAGGCTTCATCTGTAGATTCTTCTTCAATTTTCACAAGGAATGGTGTACATCCCCATACAAGGTTAAGTTGACGCCTTACACGCTCATCTGTTGTACAAGCTACAATTGGACAAGATGGTTTAAACTTAGACACTGCACGTGCTGTATGACCTGATTTAGTAATGGTAACAATAGCGCTTGCACTAAGGTCTGTTGCTGTTTGGCAAGTCGCATGGCTAATAGCATTAGTCATACTTAGTTTGCCTTCTCCTATACTCATTGGTAAGTTGTAAAGCTTACTTGCATTTTCTGCTGTAACTGCAATGCGATTCATCATACCAATGGCTTCAAGTGGATAGTCACCTTTTGCCGTTTCCCCTGAAAGCATAATAGCTGATGTCCCATCAAAAATAGCATTGGCTACATCACTAGCTTCTGCACGTGTTGGACGTGGGTTACGAATCATAGAGTCTAGCATTTGAGTTGCTGTTACAACAGGCTTACCTAAGTCATTTGCCTTTTTAATAAGTTCTTTTTGTACAATAGGTACTTCTTCTGCTGGAATTTCAACACCAAGGTCTCCACGTGCTACCATGATTGCATCAGCAACTTGAAGAATTTCATCAATATTATTTACACCGTCTCGGTTCTCTATTTTGGCAATGATTTGGATGTCTCCACCACCATTGGTCTCCAAAACTTGACGAATTTTAACAACATCGTTTGCACATCTGATAAAAGAGGCTGCAATGTAGTCAAAGCCTACTTCTGCACCAAATTTAATATCTGCTAAATCCTTGTCTGTCAAAGCTGGCAAGTTTACAAAGACATCAGGAATATTAATTCCTTTTCTTGAACCTAAACTCCCACCATTTTCAACACTACATTCTACCTCTGTACTTGTTAAGTTTTTTACTTTCAATTCAATAAGTCCATCATCAATCAGAATACGACTACCACGTTTTAAATCATATGGAAGATTTTTATAAGTCACGCTTACACGTTCACCATTACCTTCAATTTCATCTGTTGTTAATATAAAAGTATCGCCAATACTTAGTTTAATATCTTGGTCATCCGCCATCACACCTGTACGAATCTCAGGTCCTTTTGTATCTAAAATAATAGGAATTGGCTTATTCATTTCGTCTCTTACTTGTTTGACACGTTCTACTGTTGCACCATGAATTTCATGGTTATCATGTGAAAAGTTAATACGGATTGCATCTGCTCCTGCTCCGATTATACTGCGAATACTTTCAACATCCCTCGTTTTTGGCCCAAGTGTACTAATAATTTTAGTTTTACGCATCGCTTATCTCCCTTTAAATAGTTTATGTGTTTTAGGGTTTAGCAAAGGATATCTGTTAAGCTATACATGTAAGGATCTAATTGCTTAGTCATTTTCAGTGCTTCATTGATGTCATAATCTACATATTCCCCTTTAGCATAAGCTACAACACGCTTTGCTTTGCCTTCGCAAAGTAAGTCTACTGCTTTTGCACCCATCATAGATGCATGCATTCTATCTACAGCGGTTGGAGAACCTCCTCTTTGAAGATGTCCAAGTATTGTTGCACGTGTTTCAATGCCCGTCATTCTTTCAATCGTTTTTGCAAGGTCATCTGATCCACCTACACCTTCAGCTACAACAATGAGGAAATGTTTTTTACCCTTCTGCTTATTTTCTATAATGTTTTTCACAATTTCCTCATCAGATGGCTTTGGCATTTCTGGTAAAAGTACCATTTCTGCTCCTGAGTTAATAGCACACCACAATGCAATATAACCCGCATTACGTCCCATAACTTCTACAATTGAACATCTTTGATGTGAGGTAGAAGTATCACGTATTTTATTGATTGCATCCATAGCTGTATTAACAGCTGTATCAAAACCAATAGTATATTCGGTACAAGCAATATCTAGGTCAATTGTTCCTGGTACACCAATTGTATTAATCCCTAAATTTGCAAGTTTTTCTGCACCTTGGAAAGATCCATCTCCGCCGATTACAACAAGCCCATCAATCCCAAACACGCGGCACATATCTGCACCTCGTTTTTGTCCCTCTGGTTTGACAAACTCTAGACATCTAGCAGTTTGAAGAATTGTTCCACCACGTTGAATAATGTCAGATACACTACGTGTATCCATTTCAAATACATCTCCTGCAAGTAATCCATTGTATCCTTTTCGTATACCCATTACTTTAATACCACGTACAATGGCAGTTCTTACAACAGAACGAATAGCTGCATTCATACCTGGTGCATCTCCACCACTTGTTAAAACGCCTATTGTTGATACTTTTTGACTCATAGATACAACCCCCTGTTGCTGTGATTTGTTTTTGACTTACTTTCCTGATTTTGAAACTTTATAAAAAAACATTTTTATTCTCATTATATCTTAATCGTCTATAATTGTACAAAACTATATCTAAAATTGCAATATTAATCCATTCTTTTTGGTACTACTACACATTCTGAGCCCATAACTTCCTTAAGTTCCTGTATAATTTTCTCATTCAATCTAACATTATAACGTGGTGGAAAAGCTTTTTGTGTATGATTTTCTATGGATTCTACCACTACTTTAGTATTTCCGGGATACTTTAGAAAAATACTTAGTAGTTTATTACGGATGTCTTCTGTACGCTTTGTCTCATCTAATCTGAGTAAAAGTTGTTCTTTCTCTGTTTCAGGATTTAGAAGCACTTCTAGTGTAGTCATATCATCTGCTAAAACAACAGCTGCCTCTTCTTCTTTTATAGAAATATGTCCTTTAATAATAAGTACATGTTCTGGATCCAAACGTTCAAATTTCTCAAACTGATTTGGAAATACAATACATTCCAAGGTACCAGTTGTATCTTCTATAGTTAAAAAAGCCATTTTTTTATTCGTCTTTGTAAAAATAACTTTTTTCTCTGCTAGTAATCCACCTACTACAACTTGCTGACCATCTACTAGCTTATACTCTGTATTGGTCTCTTCCCCTTCTTCTTCCTCTATTTCAAGTTCTATAGCATGATGAGTAATATAACGTTCAAGTTGATTGGTTACTTTATCTAATGGATGCCCACTTAAATAAATTCCCATAACCTCTTTTTCGTAGTTTAAAATTTCTTTCATTTCAAACTCAGGGATATTAGGTAGATGGTCTTGATTCAAGTTAGATTCTTCTTCCTCTACACCTAAAGCAAAAAGATTAATCTGTCCTTGAATATTATTTTTACGATTGGATGCGACCCCATCTCCAATTTGCTTATAGGCTGCTATATATTGGCTACGTTTACCACCAAAATCATCAAAAGCTCCTGCTAGAATAAGACTTTCCACACAGCGCTTATTCACATCTTTTGAGTCCATACGGTTGTAGAAGTCTGTAAGGCTTTTAAATGGGCCATTTTTATCTCGCTCTTCTACTATACGGTCAATAACATTACGTCCAACGTTTTTGATAGCTGCTAAACCATACATAATCTGGTTATCTTTTGTACTAAAATACGCATACCCTTCATTAATATGTGGTGCTACAACTTCTATACCAAGTTTTTTACAGCTATCAATGTACTGCCGTACCTTTGGTGTAACATCCATAATAGAAGTCATAAGAGCAGCCATAAACTCTACCTTATAATAAGTTTTAAGATAAGCTGTCTGATAAGCAACAACTGCATAGCATGCCGCATGAGATTTGTTAAACGCATATTTTGCAAAATCAATCATATCATCAAATATTTGATTAGCTACATCTTTTGGAATGCCATTAGCAATAGCTCCTGGCACCTCTTCACCATCACCACTTAAGAAGATTTCTCGCTCCTTTTCCATGACCTCTGTCTTCTTCTTCCCCATAGCACGACGGAGTAAGTCACTTCGCCCTAAACTATATCCTCCTAGGTCTCGTACAATTTGCATAACCTGTTCTTGGTATACGATACAACCATATGTGTTTTCTAGAATGGGTTTCAGTGCTGGATGCGTATAAGTAATACTCTTTCTGTCTCTTTTCCCTTCTACATACTTAGGAATAAAGTCCATTGGACCTGGACGGTATAGAGATACCCCCGCAATGATATCTTCTAAGTTCTCGGGAGAGAGTTCTTTCATGAACGACTTCATCCCTGCGCTTTCTAATTGGAAAATCCCCTCGGTGTTACCTGAGGCAATCATTTGATATACTTTAGGGTCATCATAGTCAATCGTATTGATATCAATTTCAATATTATGATTTTGCTTAACCAATTTTACTGCATTATCAATAACTGTAAGGGTTCTAAGTCCTAGGAAGTCCATTTTGAGGAGTCCCAGTTCTTCTAATGTAGTCATTGGATACTGCGTAGTTACAGCACCATCACTGGCACTTAATGGTACATACTCTACTACAGGCTTCTTAGAGATTACAACACCAGCAGCATGGGTAGATGAGTGGCGTGGTAAACCTTCTAATTTAAGTGCTGTATTAATAAGGTACGCAACCTTTTCATCCGCCAGATATAAATCATTGAGCTCGTCATTCATCTTAAGCGCCTTTGTAATAGTCATCTTAAGCTCATTAGGAATCATCTTAGCAATACGGTCTACTTCTGGATATGGCATATTGATAGCTCGTCCTACGTCACGGATAACCGCCTTCGCAGACATCGTTCCAAAGGTCACAATCTGTGCTACACGCTCTTCTCCATATTTACGAATAACATAGTCAATAACTTCTTGACGGCGTTCATAACAGAAGTCGATATCAATATCAGGCATGCTGACACGTTCTGGATTTAAGAAACGTTCAAAGAGCAAGCTGTACTTAATCGGGTCAATATCCGTAATTTCTAATGTATATGCAACAATACTTCCAGCTGCCGAACCACGTCCTGGTCCTACTGGAATGTCATTACGCTTTGCATATTTGATAAAATCACTTACAATCAAGAAATAATCTACAAATCCCATCTGTATAATGACGTCTAACTCATATTCTAAACGCTCTTTAAGCTCATCGGTTATTTCTGTATATCTGAATTCCAACCCTTCAAAACAAAGCCTTCTTAAATAATCTTTAGGTTCCTCATCTGTAGGTACATCGAAACTTGGTAACTTTAAGTCATGGAACTCAAAGCTTACATTACAACGACTGGCAATGTCTACTGTATTCATTAAGGCTTCTTTGGCATATGGGAAGAGCCTGTACATCTGTTCTGGACTCTTGAGATAATACTGTCCCCCTTCATAAATCATACGGTCCTCATCCATCATGTTCTTACCTGTTTGAATACATAGTAAAACTTCATGTGGGTTGGCATCTTCTTCTAAAATATAATGTACGTCATTGGTTACTACAAGTGGCAGTCCTGTCTCCTCAGCAAGACGCATGGTAAGTTGATTGACTTTAGCTTGTTCTTTCATCCCATGGTCTTGAAGCTCAAGATAGAAATTTCCTTCTCCCATAATCTCCTGATATAGAAGTGCTTGAGACTTGGCTTTTTCATAGTTATCTTCTAGAAGGGGTCTAGATACTGGTCCTGCTAAACATGCTCCTAGTGCGATTAATCCATCATGGTGCTCCTTTAAAAGATCCACATCTATACGTGGCTTACGATAAAATCCTTCTGTAAAGCCTTGAGATACCATCTTGATTAAGTTTTGGTAACCTTCATTATTTTTAGCAAGTAGCACCAAGTGGTTATATCTTGCATCTTCTTTTTCTTTATCAAATCTAGTTCTTGGAGAAACATAGACCTCACAACCTATAATAGGCTTCACACCTATATCCAAAGCTGCTTTATAAAAGTCTATCGCTCCATACATAACTCCATGGTCTGTAATGGCAAGAGACTCCATTCCTTGTTCTTTTGCTTTTTTAAGTAAATCTTTAATTTTGGCAGATCCATCTAACAAACTATATTCAGTATGTACATGGAGATGTGTAAACGGCTGATTCATAAGAGTCTCCTTTCTCTATGTTGTAACTTGTACGCTTTTATAGTTAATATATCTTCTTATTTATTGATTTTAAAGGATATTATTATTATATCATCTTTTATACCATACTAATAGTCAGACTCCTTATAGAAACAAAAGGCAAACCTCTCCAGGCTTGCCTTTTGTTCCTTGAGTATAAAAGAAAAAGCCTAGATCAATAAGTTGCCTTATTATCTAAGCTTTCCCCAAACCGTGTACCATTAACAGTTCTAATTTGTCCTACGCTATTATAACCTAAAGTTGTCCCTATGACTATACATAAAATAACACTTTTTAGTTTTCTGACTTTTCTCGCCCCCGTATACGTTTGAAACCCTATACGTTATAGTAGAAATAGTTACCGTTATTTACTAAAAGGAGTTTTCCATTATGTCATTTAAATCATTTATTCACGCCAAACTTGTCACCCTGGTGGTGTATATCCTTCTCATGCTTTTTACAACGTCTTTTTTTATTGCCATGCATTTATCCGCTTACTCTATTCTGTTTTTTAATATGATTTTTGCTATAGCCTATATAAGCTTATTATTCTATGAGTTTTATAAAAAATCTAGTTATTATAACCGTGTTTTAAACGAGCTTGCTCTGCTTGACCAAAAGTATCTCCTCTGCGAGGTTCTGAGTGAACCTGATTTTCTAGAAGGTAAAATTCTCTACAATACTTTAAGCGAAACGAACAAATCGATGAATGATGTCATTGATTATTATCAAAGACTTCAATCTGAATATGAAGAATATATTGAGCTTTGGATCCATGAGATTAAGACACCTATAGCTTCTGCTAAACTTATTGCAGAAAACCACAGAACTCCAGAAGTTAGAAGTATTGATGAGGAAATTGACAAAATTGATGCTTTTATAGAGCAGGTCTTATTTTATTCAAGAAGTCAATTAGCTGAAAAGGACTATATTATCAAGGCTCTCCCTCTATCACAAATCGTAAACAAAGTCATTCGTAAGCATTCTAAAACTTTTATTACACTTCCTATTACCCTCAATCTAGATCTCCCAGAAGACTGTACTATTTACAGTGATTCTAAATGGATCGAGTTTATTCTAAGTCAAATTCTTAGCAACGCCATCAAATACCTAGATAAGCCTAACAAGGTCATTACCTTTTTTGCTGTGCAGAAGAAGCATGCCGTGGAACTTTCTATTCAAGACAATGGTATTGGTATTCCAGAAACTGACCTGCTTCGTGTATTTGACAAAGGCTTTACTGGTGAGAACGGACGTCTTTATGGGAAGTCAACAGGTATGGGGCTCTATCTTTGTCATAAACTCTCTCTCAAATTAGGACTAGACCTAACCCTTACCTCTACTCCACATATTGGCACTACCGTTACACTCTCTTTTCCAAAGAGCAAAATGCATCTTCTAGAAAGCTAGCTTACGAAATTGTAAGCTAGCTGTTCGTTTAATCCCACGCATCTTCTAATTATATCAGTTAAACTACATTTATCTTAAAACGATTTATGGAGGTATTTAAATGGATTTTATTAAAAAAGGCCTCAGTGGCTTTGATCTTAAACTATTTGCCCTTATTTTTATGACTTTTGATCATGTTAGAGAAATGCTAAGTGGCCTTCTTCCTATTCCAACTTGGTTTGGGATTATTGGACGCATCTCTGCACCACTCTTCATCTTTATGGTGGCAGAAGGCATGTGGCATACTCGCAACAGAGTTAAATATATGGGACGCTTATATCTGGCTTCAGTTAGCATGGCACTTTTAAACAATGTTGCCAATACGTATTTCCCTATGCCAAATGGTGGTATGATTATCAACAATATTTTTGCAACCATGTTCCTAATCACTTTCTTTATTCACTTTAGCGAGAAAACATTTGAAGCATTCAAAGCACGTCAATTTAGTAAAGCTTTTATAAATCTTGCTCTTATTGTTTCTCCTATCTTTTTAAGCTTTATTTTTGTAATGAATATGACTACTTTACCTCTTATTGTTCTTCAAATCGTACTTGTAGCATTGCCTCTTCCTATGCTTGTTGAAGGTGGTCCTATTTGGATTATATTAGGTATTGGCTTCTATTTATGTCATGGCAACAAAAAACGCACAGGTATCTTTTATGTCATTCTCTGTGTGCTCACTTTTATGCTATCAACAGGTATGGATTTCTCCTTTGAGAATCTATTCTTAATCAACTATCAATGGTTGATGATTTTAGCTTTACCTTCCCTTTTGCTTTATAACGGTGAAAAAGGAAAAGGCATGCGTTCTTTCTTTTACATTTATTATCCTGCACACCTTTATTTGTTACTAGGTGTAGCTTACATTATTAACGGATTACTTTAGGAGGTCTCTTATGGAAAAACTTTTAACTGTACAACAAATTCAAAAATACTATGGCGCACGTGGCAATATGACTAAGGCTTTAGACCACATTAACTTCGAGGTAGAAAAGGGCGAATTTGTAGCCATCATGGGCCCTTCTGGAAGTGGCAAAACTACCCTTCTTAACTGCATCTCTACTATCGATACTGTTACAAGTGGTCACATTGTCATA
>NZ_JAVVQU010000044.1:17226-21785 GCF_036655075.1 Niameybacter sp.
CCTTCTTAACTGCATCTCTACTATCGATACTGTTACAAGTGGTCACATTGTCATAGACGGCAATGATATCACCTCACTCTCTCAAAAAAAATTAGCTGAGTTTCGTCGCAGTCATTTAGGCTTTATCTTCCAAGACTTTAACTTGCTAGATACTTTGACTTCCTTTGAAAACATTGCGCTAGCCCTTTCTATTCAAAAGGTTAGTCCAAAAGAATTAGAGTCACGCATCCATACACTCGCTGATCAATTAGGAATTACAGACATTTTATCTAAATACCCTTATCAACTTTCAGGCGGTCAGAAACAACGTGTCGCTTGCGCTCGTGCTATTGTTACAAACCCTTCTCTAGTTCTTGCTGATGAGCCTACAGGTGCACTTGACTCTAAAGCTTCTCGCATGCTTCTTGAGAGCTTAGAATTTTTAAACATACACCTTGATGCTACGATTATGATGGTTACTCATGATGCATTTACTGCCAGTTATGCCAATCGCATCTTATTTATTAAAGACGGAAAAATTTTCACTGAACTTCTACGTGGAAGTGATACACGAAAAATCTTCTTTAATCGTATTATAGAAGTTGTAACACTTCTCGGAGGTGATACACATAATGTTCTTTAAGCTTTCTCTTCTCAATGCCAAGCGCAGCTTCAAAGACTATATGATTTATTTCTTAACTCTGACTTTTGGGATATGCATTTTCTATATGTTTAATGCATTAGATGCACAACAAGCGATGCTAGAGATTACATCATCCCAACTGGAAATTATAAAAATGCTCGCGCGCGTTATGGACTTAGTCTCTCTATTTGTAGCTTTTATTCTAGGTTTCTTAATGATCTATGCCAATCACTTTTTAATCCGCAGACGCAAGAAAGAACTGGGTCTCTACTTAACTCTCGGCATGGACCGTAATACACTCAATCTACTTCTTGTACTAGAGTCTTTTGCCATTGCTATTTTTGCCCTCATAAGTGGGCTCTTACTAGGAACCTTTTTGTCTCAAGCTCTTTCTCTTGTAACAGCACAACTCTTTGCAGTAGACTTAAAGTCTTTTACTTTTGTATTTTCAATAAAGGCTGCTATCTGGACAATATTCTTTTTTACCGTATTGTTTATAGTTGTTATCCTTTGCAACGCTATAAGTATCTCAAAATACAAACTTATTGACCTTCTTTATGGAGAGAAGAAAAATAAAACTTTAAAACAGCCTAAGTTCTTTGTCACTTGTATTTTATTCATATTTTCCCTAGTCATTATAGTACTTGCCTATATGCTTGCAAAAAGAAATGGTTTACAAAGCTTTGATTATATTTTAGTAAGCGCTATTATCCTTGGCTGCCTTGGAACTTACCTTTTCTTCTTCTCTCTAGCTAGTATTGCTACTAGGTTATGTATGACTTATAAGTCGTTCTACTATAACAATATCAACCTATTTATTGTAAAGCAGGTTATGAGTAAAATTCGCACACACCACATTTCCATGAGTGTCATTTGCCTTATGCTTTTCTTCACTATTGGCATCCTCTCTACAGGATTAAGTATGAGCAAAACGCTTACTTCTAATTTAGCAGCTACCACCCCTTATGATGCGACCTTTTACTCTTGGGGCGATGATGAAACTTCTCTTACAAAGCGGCTCTCATTACATGGTTTTCCACTATCAACACTTGCTATGGATTCCTTAGAGTTTAACCTTTATGAGACCCCTCTGCATTACAGTAATCTCTTTGACTCAGAGACTATGTCTTCTAAGAGTAATCGTTATGATTTCCGCGCAGATATCAATATCCAGGCCATCAAACTATCTGATTTTAATCATGCACTTACCCTACAAGGTGCTAGCCCTATTACTTTAGATCCAAACGAATATGCCATCTCTAGTAATATAGATAGCCTTATTCCTTTAATCAAAGATGCACTTGAAAAGCAAACGCCACTAGCCTTAGGAAATAAAAGTCTCCTTCCAAAGTACCAAGGGCCACTCACTTATTCGTATGAGACTACGACTTATGGTAGTAATGCTTTGACTTTAATCGTAAGGGACGACTTACTTTTAGATTATCCTATTAGTAATACTTATTTAAATATCAATTACTTCGAAGACAAAGAAGCCTCCGAAGCACTTTTTACCCAAGCAGTCAAAGACATGAAAAGTGGTACACAAAACTTTTTTAGACCTTTTGAAACCAAAATTAATGTTTATGAGTCTTCGTTAGGTATGTCTACAATGCTGACCTATATCGGTATTTATATTGGCTTTGTATTTCTTATTGCCAGTGCTGCCATTCTAGCACTACAACAACTCTTAGAAGTTACTGACCATACAGCACATTACGAGATTTTGAGAAAGCTCGGTGTGCCTCATAATACACTTCAGCATTCTTTATGGGTGCAGATAGCTCTTTACTTCTTTGCGCCACTTAGCCTAGCTCTTGTCCATTCTATAGTAGGAATTAGTATCACCAATAACGTAGTTGCTCAGTTTGGCAACTTATCTTTAGGGTTTACAAGCTTTATCACAACGCTCTTCCTACTTTTTATATATGGGGGTTACTTTATAGTTACTTACCTTACAGCAAAAAATCTCATTTTACACAATAAATAAATAAATAAATGAGTTGAAATAAAGATGCATCGATTAACTACACTCAGTTAATCAATGCCTCTTTTTCTAATCTAATTTATTTATTCAATAAAATAGCCCTGCCCTCGCTTAGTCTGAATCACATTTTCTATACCAATGCTTTCAAACTTTTTGCGCAATCTATTAATATTTACAGTAAGTGTATTATCATCTACAAACCATTCACTATCCCATAAGTAGTTCATTAAATCTTCCCTGGAAACAATACATCCTTTTTCTTTTGTCAAGCAAGCTAAAATCTTCATTTCATTTTTAGTCAGCTCGACTTCTTCTCCTTCATGACTTAAAATCCCCTTTGAAAAATTAATCTTGAAGTTACTCAACTGCATCACCTCTTGATACCCCGCATAAGTTCTTTTCAAAAGCACACTTATTCGGGCTAATAAGATTTGAGTGTTATAAGGTTTTGTTACAAAATCATCTGCGCCTAAGTTCATACTCATCAATTCGTCCATATCACTATCTCTACTTGTCACGATAATAATCGGTGTACTCCACTCTTGTCTAATCTCTTTACAAATGTAATAGCCATCATATACAGGTAGATTGATATCTAATAAAATAAGGTGTGCCTCTTCTTCTCTAATTACCTCTAAAACATGCTCAAAGTCTTCAACAACTGCAACCTCGTAACCATAACGTTTTAAAAGTTCCCCTAACTCTTTACGAATTTTTTCTTGGTCTTCTATAATTAATATTTTGTACATGCTGCCTCCTGCTCCTATGTAAATGTATCACTTGTACAGATTGATATATAGTGTACCATAAGTCCTAATCTTTATCCTCAGATAAATATGCGTATTCATCCCCTGTCATACAATAGCATAAGGTTCTTTTTTTCTTTTCATTTGATGTAGTCCAATACTTCCACATCATCCAATGTCCATCCTCTTAATATAAGCCGTTTAGTTTCTAATGTATGCATAAAGTATCTCCCCTAACTTATTTTCTATTCTACACTTCCATCTCTATCAAATCCTATATGTACGTTAATACGCTTACACAATCCTAATCTATTTCATCTTAGAAAATTGCTGAGATTATTACTATTACCTACCTCTGCTTAATATATTTTGCCGGACTACTACCATATCTCCCCTTAAAAACACGATAAAAATTAGATAAGGAACTAAATCCACATTGACTTGCCACTTCTTGAATAGATAAATCTGTACTTTCCATAAGCTCTATGGCCATGGCTATTTTCAAAGCATTAGTATACTCTACAAAGCTTGCTCCATACTGTTTTTTAAAAGAAGCTGAAAAATAATTAGGATGCATATACACTTCTTTTGATACGTCTTCTAACGTAATATTAAGATGAAAGTGAGTTTTTATATATTGCACAGCTGTTTCTAACTGTACATTAGGTACATTTTTACGTACAGTTTCCTTTTTATACTTTTTCATGCTTACACGCATACTGCAGATGAAAAAAGACAAAAGCAGATGTTTAATACTCTCTCTATATCCTGACTGCTTATTCTCAAATTCTTGATACATCATTTCTAACAGCTTACAACTTTGCCTAGCTTCTTCTCCATGTAAGTCTAATACAGTAAGTAACTGCAAATAATCTTTAATAAGTTGTGATTCCCGCTGAGCAAGTTCACTCTCTAAAAAAAGTCTATGATAAAAAGTAAACGTTTTTTGTATAGGTGGATTATCCGAGTTAGCCTTCCATGCATGAGGAACTAAGCTGTTAAATACAATTACAGAACCTGCTTGCACTTTTATTGCCCTTCCTTCTGCAAAATACCATCCTTCCCCAGATAAGATCATAGAGATTTCAAATCCATTATGACTATGATAAAAGAGTCGATCTATCTCTCGATCACAATCTTGATATATTTTATACTTCATAATTTCTTTTAACATCATTTTTGATGCGCTATCTTGATTCTGAGTGAT
>NZ_JAVVQU010000045.1:0-21222 GCF_036655075.1 Niameybacter sp.
AGAGCTGATTAACAAATTCTTTGACTTGGCTAAGCTTGAAATTGAAGAGTATCGCAACAAAACAATGAACTTGATGTTCATGTACCCTATAAATAGAAAGAAAATATTGATGGCTAAGTTCATCATTGTGATGGGATTTGTTTTTGTGAATATTTTAATCAGTGAGCTTATCATTATTTTAGTACTTGCAGTCATAGATAGATTTGTAGATATTGTAGCAGGGTATTTTACTATGAGTATGCTGATTAGTGAGGTACCTAAGTTATTTGTTAATGCAGGAGGGGCTGCTTTGATGGTACTCATTCCTCTATACTTTGGTGTTAAGAAAATGTCTATATCTACGACAATTGTATCATCTGTTTTACTTGTGTGCATCATGTGTTCAGGGAATAGCGAATTTTCACTAAGTACGCTACTCCCTTTTACAATAACAGTTGCAGTAGTCGGGTTATTCCTAGGGATAGATGTACTCAATAAGTTGGAAAAGCAGGATGTATTATAGAACTTTATGCAAATTATGCTTTACTTTGTTGGATTTATGTTATATAGTATGAAAAGAAATAACAATTAAATAAGAAGTAGATAGAGGTTGCGGTTTTTAAAAGTATGTTTGTGGAGTTAAGCGCGTTGAAGCAAACAAAAAGGAGAAATCGCCGAAGCGTATAGTTGAGGCTTTAAGACTATAACGTTGGGGTTATACAGAACATGTATAACACTGTCACAAATTTAATTTGTGGGGAGCTATCACGAAAGTCTATTTGTTGAATGAGAGTAAGGCACTACCATTAAGGTGCTTACTATATCGGAAATGAAATGAAGTCTTGAGTGATCTGCTCAAGACTTTTTTGTTATTTAAATTTAAAATTTAAAGGGATTGAAGGGAGACACACACATGGAAGCAATTGATATCGGGTGGTTATCGATACTACCACCAATTATAGCAATCGTACTTGCATTAGCAACAAAAGAGGTTATTTCCTCATTGATTGTAGGGATTTTATCAGGAACACTTATTTATGCTTTTAACACAGGCGGTGGTGTAGTTAAGGCAATTGATGTAACGTTTACATTAATGGCAGATAAATTAGGTGCAAATGCATCAATCATTTTATTCTTAGGCTTCTTAGGTGCACTTGTTGCTGTTATTACAATGGCAGGTGGTTCAAGAGCTTATGGGGACTGGGCAGGTAACAAAATTAAATCAAGAAAAGGTGCACAACTTGGAACCTCTTTACTTGGTGGATTAATCTTTATTGATGATTACTTTAACTGCTTAACGATTGGTACAGTTATGAGACCGGTAGCAGACAAACATAATATTTCTCGTGCAAAACTTGCATACATTATTGATGCTACAGCAGCACCCATTTGTATTATCGCTCCTATTTCATCTTGGGCAGCTTCAGTTATTTCACAAATGAGTGGATTAGATGTCAATGGTGTACCACTTAATGGAATGGAAACTTTTATGGCAACTATTCCTTATAACTTATATGCTATTTTAACTTTAATCATGGTTGTTGTACTTTGTGTAACAGATATTGAGTTTGGACCAATGGCTAAATTCGAAAAAGCTGCAAGAGAAGGTAAAGGCAACAAAGGTAAGGCAACAAGTACAGATGAAGATGATGAGCTTTCTAAAGTGAAAATTTCTTCAAAAGGAAAAGTATTCGATTTAATTATTCCAATCGTGGCACTTATTATCTTTGCAGTACTTTCTATGCTTTATGTAGGTGGATACTTCGAAGGTGGTATGACCTTAGCAGAAGGCTTTGGAAATACAGATGCTGGTAGTGCACTTGCACTTGCAGGTTTCGGAGCCCTTTTAGTAGCATTCGTTCTTTTCGTACCACGTAAAGTTATTACATTCAAAGAGTTCATGGATGGAATCGGCATTGGAGTTAAATCAATGGTAGGTGCTTTCATCATTCTTACACTTGCTTGGACAATCAGTGGTGTATGTAGAGAACTTTTAAACACAGGAGAGTTTGTAGGTGGACTTGTAGCATCATCTAATATGCCACCAGCAATTATCCCAGCTATCGTATTCCTTGTAGCAGGTGGTCTTGCTTTTTCAATGGGAACATCATGGGGAACATTTGGGATTCTTATTCCAATCGTAACAATGATTTGTGCAGCAGTAGCACCAGAACTTATTACAGCAACACTTGCAGCAACACTTGCTGGAGCAGTATTTGGAGATCACTGTTCACCAATATCAGATACAACCATTCTTTCTTCTACGGGAGCTGGATGTAATCATATTGACCACGTAGCATCACAAATTCCATACACTTTAGTTGTAGCAGGATGTTGCTTCATAGGATACCTTATTGCAGGATTTACAGCAAATGTATGGATTACACTAGGTAGCTCCATTGTACTCTTATTAGGTACACTTGTAGTATTAAATAAAATAAGCAAAAAACGTCACGCATAAAGTAATATAAACATGTTTAAAAGGAAGCCATTGGGCTTCCTTTTTTTTATGCAACTTGCAATTAGATTTACTGACAAAAGAAAGTCGAATTTGGCTTTTAGTAGCCTGTGACGAAATAATATTATAAAATAAACATAAGTAAAATCATTGTTTAGTATTGCCTGTCATGTGGGCTGAGGGATATGATTAGGTACAGTGATGTATAGACTTTTAGATAAAGGAGAAAAGCATTGATGACACAAATATTATTGGTAGAAGATGATGATGCGATTGCTATAGGTGTGACATTTGCATTGGAAAAGGAAGGTTATAAAGTACATGTAGCCCCTACTATAAAAGAGGCAAAAACGGTTTTGAATGAAAAGGTTTCATTAATTCTATTGGATTTAAATTTACCTGATGGTATTGGATACAGTTTTTGTGAACATGTCAAATCTATAAGTGAAGTGCCTATTATTTTTCTAACTGTACGGGATGATGAGGAAGAGATGATTAAGGGGTTAGATATGGGAGCAGATGACTATATTACTAAGCCTTTTAAAATGCGCATCTTATTGTCTAGAATACAAGCTGTGTTAAGACGTGCACAAAAGGATGTGTCTCATATACTTATCTGCAAAAGTATCCGATTGGACAAAAATCAAGGTAGGGTTTACAAACGAGATGAAGAAGTGGTGTTGTCTAAAAGTGAATTTAAACTTCTGTTGCTACTGATGGAAAACAAAGAGTGCACTGTTTCACGGGAGCATATTTTAGAGTATTTATGGGGCGTGGACGGTGAGTTTGTCAACGACAATACATTGACGGTTATGGTCAAACGGCTACGTGAGAAGATAGAAGAACCAGAAGAGAAACTTATACAGACTATAAGAGGTGTGGGCTATAGACTTGAATCATAGGGGAAGAAAATAAAAGGGTATCCTAACCTTAGCAGATGCTAGTATTAGAATACCCCGTGAGTGGACTTCTCACCCTATTAAGTCAATTAAATCTTAGTAGGAAGAAATGTAGTGATAGTCATTTTCCTATTGAGCGGATGTTACATATTTGTCTAAGAAGTTTGTAATAGTAGACCAGTAAAGTTCTGGATTGACTTTGTTAGACTTGGCATGCCCAGCACCTTCAATGACTAACTTTTCTTTTTCTACAGGAGCAGCTTCATATAATTCTTCTAGCATAAAATAAGGGACAAAGTCATCTTGGTCACCATGAATGAATAAAGTCGGTGTTTGAGATTTTTGGACTTGTGTAATAGGGGAAGCCTCACCTATCCAGTACCCAGCACGAAGCTTGCCTACTAAACTGGCACTATGCATCATTGGGAAGGCTGGTAGTCCAAATAAATCTTTAAGTTGATAGCTAAATTGGTCCCAAACAGAGGTATAGCCGCAGTCTTCGATAATAGCTTTTACATTGCTTGGAAGGGGTTCGCCTGAAACATTCATAACAGTTGCAGCACCCATAGATACACCAAATAAAGCGATTTCAGCATCGGAGTCCTTTGCTATAACATAGTCGATTAAATCTATAATATCAAAACGCTCATCCCAGCCCATTCCAATATAGTCACCTTCGCTTGTACCATGAGCTCTAAGGTCAGGGATAATAATGTTGTAGCCCATTTCATGGAATTTTTTCGCATAAGGTGCCATATTTACACCCTCAGAGGTATAGCCATGAACAGCGATGACCCATTTGTTGGACTCAGGTTGTTCAATGATGTAATTATGAAGTTGTAAGCCGTCACGAGAAGTCATAAACACATCTTGATAGCCACTGTGTTGGAGCAACCAAGTTGTGTCATCTACAGTCACAACACCACTCGTTTCGTTTTGACTTACGGTATCTTCAGTAGAATCATCAGAGCCAAAGATGAGGTCCTTGGAAGTCGTAGGATTGAGTGCTAAATCGTATAAATAGTTTGCACCAAAGGCAACACCGGTAGTAGCACCTAGAAGCACAACGGATACAACACCTATTAAGGCTATTTTTATTTTTTTCATGCATATACTCCTTATAGTTAATTAATGGTTCATAGTATAGCATGAAACCATGATGAAATAAAGAAGATAGAGGTTGTTTAGAGTAGGCATTAAAAGTAAAATGAAAAGACAAGAGGGATAGGAGGTCTATAGTGGGAAAGAATTGGAAAGTAGTAGGGATGTTAATCATAGGATTTTGTATCATGCTAAGTATGGGTGTGAGTGCAAGCTACCTAGCTTATCAAAAGATAGATCAAATGTATTATGAACAAATAGCGGGGATCGTGGGAAAGGTAGTAGCACAAAACCCAGAAAATGAAGTGTTAGTGGTACAAGGTCTCAAAGAACTAGAGGCTAGGGATGTTGAAAGGGGTAAGGAAATCTTGAAACCCTATGGGTATGAAGCACAGTTTCTAGTACTTCCATATAATAAAAAAGGATTTGAAAGTTTATTGTGGGTGAATATGATGATGCTCACACTAATCTTTTTAATTGGTGTGGGCGTGAGCTATGGGATTTATAGGTGGTTAAAGGTGCGGTTGAGCGCACTGCTTGCGTATTTGATGCAGATAGCCAAAGGGGATTATAGCCTTAATATAAAAGGAATAGGGGAAGGTGCATTTTCAGTATTTGAAGACCAAATTTATAAGACAACCCTGGTCTTAAGAGAAGGTAAAGAAACACAGGAAAAAGAAAAATTGAACTTAGCACAAAATATTGCAGATATTAGCCATCAACTTAAGACCCCTTTGACGTCCATGGGAATTATGACAGATTTGTTGTTGGAAAATGAAGTCAGTGATCAAAATCAACAGTTTATTAAACAGTTGAACTTACAAATAGAAAGGCTAAGTAAGCTAGTGGGCATTTTGCTGAAGCTTGCCAAATTGGATGCAGGAACAGTGCAGCTCAAGGAACAAGAGGTTGTTGTATCTACTTTTATAGAAGAAGTAGTAGAAATGTTGGAAGGACCTATTAGGCAAAAGCAGCTAAAGATTCATATGACGGGGGAGGATGACGTGTGTGTACTAAGGGATAAAAATTGGATGTACGAGGCCATTCATAATATCCTTTGCAATTGTGTGCAGCATAGTCCGGTTGGTAGTAAACTTACCATTGAATGGCATCATAATCCTATCTATACAGAAATAGTCATACAAGACGAGGGTGGTGGTGTACCTGTAGAAGATTTGCCTCATATCTTCACCAGGTTTTACAAAGGGGAAAATGCTTCTAAGGAGAGTGTTGGCATAGGACTTGCTATGGCCAAAACTATTATTGAAAAACAAAATGGAGAAATTAAAGTTGCCAATGCCAATGGGGGTGCGCAGTTTCGTATGAAGTTCTATTAGGGCTTATGTTTATTTTTTCGTATGTCACCATAATGTCATTTTGGAATTTTAGAATGGTACTATACAAAAGGAACAAAGGAGTGAAGACAATGGAAATTCTAAAAATAGAAGACTTAAGCAAAACCTACGGCAGAGGTGACATGGAAGTAAAAGCCTTAGACCACATTAACCTTTCTATTGAAAAAGGCGAATTTGTAGCAATCATAGGGGCAAGTGGCTCAGGGAAATCTACGCTGTTACATATGATTGGTGGCGTAGACATGGCGACTAGCGGAAAGGTGGTTGTGGATGGCGTAGATTTATCTAAGTTGAATGATACTAAGATGGCTATATTTCGTAGACGTAAGGTAGGGCTTATTTATCAATTTTTCAATCTTGTCCCTACACTGAATGTTAGAGAGAATATTTTACTACCGACTTTATTAGATGGAAAAGTAGTGGATGAAGCATATTTTGAAGAAGTTGTTTCTACTTTAGGACTAAAAGATAGGCTCATCCATTTACCAAGTGAGCTTTCTGGAGGGCAACAACAACGTGTAGCCATAGGACGTGCCCTTATTTATAATCCTGCTATTGTATTAGCAGACGAACCAACGGGGAATCTAGACCGTAAGAACTCTAAAGATATTATTGAGCTCCTTAAGATGTCTCATAGAAAGTACAAACAAACTATTATTATTATTACCCATGACGAACAAATTGCTCTGGAGGCTAGCCGTGTCATCAAGATTGAAGATGGCAAGATTGTTTCTGATGAGGTGAATAAGTAATGCATATTATGAGTCGTTTTACTTTAACACATTTAAAACGTAATAAACGTCATGCTTTCTTTACTTGCTTTGCTATTTTTATAGCGACGTTGTTTATTTCGGCACTTGTGTTTAGTGCCTATTCCTATCAAAAGAGTAATATTGCGCTATTGATTGAAGGTAGTGGAGAATGGCATGGTGCCATGGCTGTAGATATTTCAGCTAAGCAAGTGGCCTATATCAAAGAAAACCCTGAAGTAGAAAAGACTTTTATTAAAACGGATTTTTATGCCCTTAGGCCAGAAGATACAGAAGGTAGACCTTATTTTGCACATATTGACCTAGATAAAAATTATCGTAATGATATGGGATGGTCGGGTATGGCCACATCAGGGAGATTACCTGAACAAGAAGGTGAGATTGCTATCTCAGAAGACTTCTTTACAGATAATCCCCAATATCAGATAGGGAGTCAGCTCAGTGTAGATGAAGGGAATCGTCTCTTACAAGGGGAAGAGGTAGATGTCAGAGACCGTCTAAGTGAAGGGGAAGTATTTGAAACTATAGAAGGTCATAAAGCTTATACAATCGTAGGGATATTAGATGCACAGTATGAGTATAGCAGTATTCCTTCCTATATAAGTATAGGTTATTCTGATGAAATACGTGAAGATAGAACATACATTGTGAACATGCAGTTCAAGAATGTGAAGAAAACTTATGAGCTGACCTCACAAATTGCTGCCAATATTGGGTTGACTCCCAATGAAGCGGGCAGGTATCCTGTTAGATACAATACTGAGTTATTAGATTGTTATGGTGTATTTGAGGAAGTTGTCACTGTCCAATTTATGAGTATGATGACTATTTATATTGTAGCGGCACTATTCATTATGAGCTTTTTTGTAACCATTATTTATCATACCTTTGCAGTTTCTGCCAAGTCTCGTGTGAAATATTTAGGACTCCTTAAAAGTATAGGTGCCACACCTAAACAGATTAGACATTCTATTTTATTTGAAGGCATATTGCTTTCAGGCATTAGTATACCTTTTGGATTATTAGGTGGATACGGTATTGCAACGCTTATTTTTAATTATTTAAATGACACTTTCAAAGCCTTAGAAATGGATGGACATGTAGATGTATATGTGTCAGCGGTTTGTGTCCTTATGATTATATTGATGACGTTAGCTGTTGTACTTATTTCAGCCTACTTCCCAGCAAGAAAAGTAGCCAAGCTCTCCCCAATTGTAGCCATTAAACAAGGGGATTACAAAGTAGAGCGACTTAAAGATACTGCATTTACACGTTGGATAGGAAAAGTGGTAGGTTATGAAGGCACCTTAGCACTTAAGTCTAACAGGGCACATCGGAAAGGCTTTAGAACAGCTTATATTTCGCTAACGTTAAGTTTTGTCATTTTGATGGGTGGCATCATTTATTTGAACATATGGACCTTATCAGTCAACTATGACCCAAGACCTATAGGGTATGAGATGAAGATTTATTTAAGCGATGTAGAACAAGAAGAGTTTGAGCGCTTAGATACAGCGGTACGAGCAATTGACAAGATAGAAAATGTGGAAAGACATAAGGGTGGTATTTATGGCTATACAAAAGTAGCACCGGAACAACTCTCACAAGAGCTGAGAGAAAAAGGTGTAGAATACTTAGAAGAAGAAATACCTTTAGAAGAAGGGCAATATAATTTTGTCACAGAAATCCTCGCTATTGATGATGCATCCTTTAATGCATATTGTGAAAAAATAGGAGCGGATGCAGAAACATTTTATAACACAGAAGGTGTGAAAGCCATATTGTATAACAGTGCGACCTATAATGATCGTGCCATTCGTGAAGAGCAAGAAAGTGTTGCTTTATTTGATTGGAAAGCGGGAGATACCCTGACAGTTACAGAAGATTTAGGAAGAGAAGCTAAGACGAAAACACCTTATGTATTTGATGTAGAGCTAGGTTATGTAACGGACCAGATCACTAAACATGGAAGAGACTATGATTATTATCGTACCATATTAATCATTCCAGAGACTATGTCCAAACAACTTATTGAACACTTTTCAATGAGTAATCAAGAAAGATATAATCGAGACATTAGCTATTTAGAAATAGAAGATGAAAATGTAGCAGAAGTTAAAGCGCAAATAGAAGAAGTTTATACTAAGCATAAAAATAAGGCGAACTTTAGGATATGGGACACAATAAGTGCCCAAGAAGGACAAGCAAAAAGTACGCAGCTTATAGTAGGAATGGCTCTAGCGGGTGTATTCTTTATTACTTTAATAGGAATCGTCAATGTTTATAGTACATTGAGTAATCAAATGAATATGCGAAGACGTGAGTTTGCTATGCTTAAAAGTATAGGGATCTCACCAAAGGGAATAGAGAAAATACTTCTTTTAGAAAGTGTGTTTTATAGTGTTAAACCTATTGTATATAGTGTGCCACTGCTCATTGGATTTGCCTTGCTCATGCTTAATATGACAAGATTAAGTTGGACAAATATCGTAACGGTATTGCCATACGGCGCCTTTATTGTAGGCGGGATCGGTCTATCAGGTGTAATCTTTGCCTTATCTTATTTACTTTCTAGAAAGATTATGAAAGAAACCATTATTGATGTGATAAAAGATGAAATACAATAAATAAGTAGGAAGCCAAGTGGCTTCCTATTTTTGCGATTTAGTGATAAAGTAGGTTTATAAAATATAGAAATTATCAAAGTTGACTTTATGATTTTAGGGGCAAATGATTTTATTGCCAAGCCTTACAATACACAAGTACTGCTGACTCATATTCAAGCTGTACTCAAAAGGAGTACCAAAGGGCATGAGCAACAAACTTTGACCCATGGAGGCATTGCTTTGAATCTAGGCAAAAGTGTAGCGAGATTCAAAGAGAGTGAAGTTGAACTCACTAAAAATGAGCTGAGGATTTTGGCCTTGCTTATGAGAAATAGAGGCATGATTGTATCAAGAGATGAGCTGATGAATGAAATCTGGCAAACGGATGAATTTATAGATGATAATAAAGTGGTGCAAAGTTCTTAACAACTTCAAACCATTTAGATGAAATAGATTTAAGGCTCCAGGATGAAGAATGGAAAAAATGAAGTATCGATTCATAGTGCTTTGGCGCCAGCCCTAAGTCACGAATAATAGATGTCAGACCTAAAATATCTGAACGAAGCATAAGGCCTATAATAATGACAACAAACCAATTAAAAGAGGCCTGTCTTGTAAAGCAATTTCTGAAGTTGTTTAAAATTTTATCAAGTAATTTAATCATATCACTAGTCTCAGTTGAAAGAGTATGGTAAACTATTTCAGTAACTCTTTCAAAAGATTTATCTCCTCGGTTTTTAGCGACTCTAAGGATAACATAAATCTACTTGAAAGGGTTATTTTATTTTAGAGAACTTTTGACTGCCTAGTATCCCAAATAAATACCTTAAATACGACAAGAAGTATTTCGTTATAGATTTTTATAATTTTCGTTAAAGTGGTAGTACATAGCCTGTGAAAAGACTTCAAAATCTTTATCAATAAGAGCTGCAAGAATTTTTTCATGTTTGACTACAGTTTGTTCCATATAAGTGGAGTGAATACGTTGTTTATGGTATTTATCACACGCCCAAACAGCGTCAATAATAGAGGTTAAAACATTGTTTTCGGTGTGGCTATAAAGGATTTTGTGGAAGGTTGCGTCTGCTTCGTAAAATTTTAGGCCAAAGCTAAGTTGGGCAGTTTTTAATTTTTGCATTTCATAAATCTCTCTCATAAGTCTGGTTTGTTCATCTAGAAGCAATAAGTCATCTGACGTAAGGGTATCAAAAGCTTGGCTCATAAATCCAAGTTCTAGAGTACGGCGAACAGCAAGGGTTTGGTTAAGGAGTTCGGTACTATCTCCATAAAGGTTATAAAGGAGACTATGAAATAAAAAGCTAGGACTAAACTCTTGAATAATAATCCCAACACCAGGTTTAGAACTTACAATACCTGAAATCTCAAGGGATTTGATAGCTTCTCTAAGAACATTACGGCTTACTCCTAGCACTTCACACATTTCCATCTCAGTAGGCAATTTGTCACCAGGCTGTAGTTGGTTTTGGACAATATAATTTCTTAATTCATCATAAACTTGTAAATAGAGTTTGCGACTTTTGAGATTTTTCATATCTGAAGGTTTGTTCATCATTATAATAGGCTCCTAGTAATAAGTGATTTGTATAAGCATCTTAATTGTACTACAAAGTATTTCAATAAACTATAACAATGTAAAGTGATGAAAATTAAAAATTAGTAAAGTTAAGTTCTAAATATAAAAAAATATTTAGAATAAATATTGACTTTAGTTAGTGGATTTTGCTATGCTTTGACTAAGCAATTATAAATAGATTGCTAAAATTTTACATAGACTTTGTACTACAAAGTATAAATAGGAGTGTATCACAATGAAACGTTTTGATATTAAAGAAATAACGGGTGTTATTCCAGCAATGATTTCAGTATTTGATGAAAATGAGGAAGTAGATGTACAGAAAACAGAGCATTTAGTAGACTTTCTTTTAGAACAGAATGTAGGTGGATTTTATCTTACAGGTAGTACAGGTGAAGGCTTTTTAATGACAGGAGAAGAACGTAAGTTAGTTGTTGAAACTGTTGTAAGAAGAGTAAATGGCAGAAAGCCAGTCATTGTTCATGTTGGGGATATTGGGACAAAGAAATCCATTGACCTTGCAAAACATGCCTATAAAGTAGGGGCAGATGCTATTTCTTCAGTACCACCATTCTACTGGAAGTTTAGTGAACAAGATATTTACAACTATTACAAAGACATTGCAGAAGCTACACCACTTCCTATGATTGTTTATAATGTACCATTAGCGGGCCTTATGGGCACAGATCTGTTAGTGAAGCTTTCACAGCATGAAAATATAAAGGGATTGAAGTTTACAGGTAAAGACCATGACCAAATGAGTCATTTAAAAGATTTACTTGGTGAAGATTTTATGATTTATTCTGGATGTGATGAAATGGCCTTTTCAGGTTTATCAGTAGGAACAGATGGAATCATTGGTTCTTTCTACAATGTTATGCCAGAGTTATTTATAGGTATTGATGAGACTGTTAAGGCAGGAGAACTAGCTAAAGGCGTAAGACTACAAAAGATAGGTACTGAAATTATCTTTGCTGCCTTAAAATATGACTACATTGCTCTAATGCGTAACATGCTTAGTTGGCAAGGTGTAGATGCAGGTTATTCTCGCCGTCCATTCACTAATTACAAAGATTGTGAACTGGATGCATTTAAAGAGGCACTTCTAAAAATTAAAGAAAAATATGAAGTGACAGAAGTAGCTTTTTTAAATAAAGTATCTAAATAATAATGCATATAATCTGGGGGTTAACATGAGTGAATTAAAACAAGTAAGTATTGAAACTTATGATCAAGATGGTTTTAAAAGTTATAGAATACCTGGTGTTGTCGTTTCTAGCCAAGGCACCATTATGGTCTACTATGAAACACGTCTTTCGGCTTATGACGATTGGAGTGCAAAAGGCGTAGGGATGAAGCGTAGTACAGATGGGGGCAAAACTTTTAGTCAAAGACAAATGATTGCAACTTCAGTGGATTTGCCAATTAACAATCCTATCATGATTGCTTCAAAAGATGGAAGCATTCATTTTCTTTGGCAAAAAGATTATAGACAACTCTTTTATCAAGTGAGTATAGATGATGGCCTTACTTTTTCAGAACCTGTAAGTATTATGGATGCTATGATGAAATTTAGACCAGAATATGAGTGGTCACTTTTTGCAGTAGGACCAGGACATGGTATTGAACTTAGTAACGGCAGATTAGTCGTTCCAGTTTGGCTTGCTAGAGGAGAAGGGAACAACCATTATCCAACCCATGTCAGTACCATCATAAGTGATGATGGGGGTAGAAGTTGGCATTGTGGTGAAATGATTTATAGTAGTGACAATGGCAATGATGATTTTGTATGGGTTAATGAATCTCAAGTAGTAGAGCTTTCAGATGGTAGTGTTTTAATCAATATGAGGCATAATGGCAAACTGCGCTATCGTTATACGGCTATTTCACCAAATGGACAAAATCAATTTAGTACGCCTGTGCCAGATATGCAACTTCCAGATGCTATTTGCTTTGGAAGTATTGTGAAAACAGAAGATAAAATTCTATTTGTAAATTGTGCGAATAATAAAGAGCTACGTGCTAACGGATGGCCTAAGCGTATTGACTTAACAGTAAGAATAAGTTATGACGATGCTAAGAGTTGGAAATACTCTAAAAAAATTGCAGGGCTTGCAGGTTATGCAGATATTGCAACTTCACCAGATGGTAAGACCTATTACTGTTTCTTTGAAGATGGTAATCCACCAGATAATGAAGAGCCAGCAAGATTGACATTAGCTATTTTTGATGAAGCATATCTTGTAGGAGCCGAAGCATAAAAGGTAAACATCTAAACTAGGTATGATCGTAGATTAACGTTAGACGATCATACCTGGTTTATTAATATAGGGAGAAAAAAGATAAAAGATGCGTTATGAAAAAAGTATAGATAAAAGAGCCACAGGGTAATAGACAAAAGTGAATGAAGAGGCTACACTTAAAGAATAGTTAGAAGAATAGTAAAGATAAAAGGAAGAATACAATGTGTGAGAACTGTATGCATCTAGAATATGATGAAGTAACGCGTCAATATATCTGTAGTATTGATTTTATGATGGATGAAGATGATTTTGCTAGAATGAGCTATCAACCAACTAAACAGTGTCCCTACTTTAAGATAGGTGATGAATATACCTTAGTACGTAAACAAAACTAAAAAAGGATACTGCAATGCTGATCTAATGGATTAGTTTTGTAGTATCCTTTTTGCTTGTTTAGAGCGATAAAGAGGTTGTGTAAAATGTATACAAATTTCATAAATAAAAGTATATAAAATAAACAAAAATATAATATTTAAAACAAATGTATTGAATTATTTATAATAAAAACTATAATCAAGTTAAAGATGTAACGGATTACATTATCCGTTTAGTAAAAGGAGGGAAGGCAAGGTGGCTACTATAAAAGATGTGGCAAAGCGTGCACAAGTGTCCGTTGCAACGGTCTCTAGAGTACTCAATCATGACCAGAGGGTAAAGCCAGAAACAAAAGAAGCGGTTGAGAAAGTCATTGATGAATTAGGCTACTCCCCTAATTTACTAGGGAGAAATCTAAGACGTTCATCCACCTATAATATTTTAGTATTACTTCCAACTATTTCAAATCAATTTTACTCTGCAATCATTAAGGGTATTAGAGAGGAGATGACGACTTTAGGATACAACGTGATGATAGGGATTACAGATCTTGATGTAAATGTAGAGATGAAGCATATTCAACTACTAGAAAATAAGCTAGTAGATGGCATCATCTTCTTTACACCACAGATTGATTCAGTTACATTAACAAAGTTTGGACAGATGTACCCTGTTATCCAGTGTAGTGAATATGTAGAAGGCGCCAAGCTTAGTTTAGTGAGTATTGATAACAAGCAAGCAGCTTATGATGCTACTAAGTATCTTATTCAATTAGGCAATAAGCATATAGCACTTGTAACAAGCGAAAAAAGTTATACATCCTCAAAGTTAAGAGAAGAAGGATTTAGAGAGGCGCTAAGAGAACACCAGATACCTATTAATGAAGAACTTATTTATTATGCAGACTATACACCACATTCGGGTATAGAGGCAGCTAAGGCATTGCTATTAAAGAGGCAGCCACCTACAGCTATTTTCACCATTTCTGATAGTTTGGCAATAGGTGTGATTCAAGGGTTGAAAGCATGTGGTAAGAAAGTCGGAGAAGATATAGATGTTATAGGATTTGACAATACCTTTATCTCTAAGTTTTATGAGCCAACTATTACGACAGTGAGTCAACCACGTTTAGAAATGGGTAAACAAGCGGCAAGGTTGTTACTTAATAAAATCCAAAATATAGGGAGTGAAAATGAAACTATATTTTTACCCCATGAATTAATGATTAGAGAATCAACTAAATAAAATTATTTTAAATAAAAGGAGATAGGGTTATGGATAGAGTAGTAAAAGTTGGAGTTATTGGATGTGGTGGCATTGGTACACAAAAGCATATGCCATCTTTAGCAAAACTTAAAAATGTAGAAATGGTAGCATTCTGTGACATTATTGAAGAACGTGCCGAGAACGCCTGCAAGAAGTTTGGAACAGCTGATGCTAAGTACTATGTAGATTATAAAGAACTCTTACAAGACGAAACAATCGAAGTTATTCATGTATGTACACCAAACCGTTCACATTCCTTTATTACAATTGATGCATTAGAAGCAGGCAAGCATGTTATGTGTGAAAAACCAATGGCTAAAACAACTAGGGAAGCAAAAGCGATGGTAGAAGCGGCCCATCGTACAGGCAAAAAGTTGACAGTAGGTTATCAAAATAGATACCGTGAAGATAGTTTATATTTAAAACGTGCATGTGAGAATGAAGAATTAGGTGAAGTGTATTATGCTAAAGCACATGCGCTTAGAAGACGTGCAGTACCAACTTGGGGTGTATTCTTAAATGAAGAAGAACAAGGTGGCGGACCACTTATTGATATTGGAACACATGCTTTAGACTTAACGCTTTGGATGATGGATAACTATAAACCTCAAATGGTAGTAGGCAGTGTGTTTAAAAAATTAAGTGATCAAACTGAGACGGCTAATACATGGGGCGACTGGGATATTGATGAATATACTGTAGAGGATTCTGCTTTTGGTTTTATCAAGATGGAGAATGGGGCAACGATTGTACTTGAATCTAGCTGGGCATTAAATACTTTAGATGTAGGCGAAGCACAAACTTCTCTTTGTGGTACTAAAGCAGGTGCAGATATGAAAGATGGATTACGTGTAAATGGCGTTAAGTACAATAAACAATATGTAGAAAAGCCAGACCTTGGAGCAGGTGGAGTAGCCTTCTATGATGGGGCAGCAGAGGAGCCACAGCAAAAAGAGGCGAGACTTTGGATTGAAGCGGTTGTAAATGATACAGAGGTTGTGGTCAAACCAGAAGAAGCTTTAGTAGTAACACAAATATTAGAAGCAATTTATGAGTCAGGCAAAACAGGTCAACCTGTGTACTTTGAAAACTAAGAGATAGAGGTGAAATATGAGACTTGGAATTATAGGATGGATTAAAGAAGAAGAATTTAAGCGTGCCAAAGAAAGAGGATTAGAGTTTATTGAAATATGTGTCAACGAACGTCATCAAGCTTTTTTAGATGGATTAGAAGAATTGCATACATATAGTAGAAAATATGAAATGCCTATAGGAAGTGTAGGACGATGGGGCGAAGATAAAATTACGGCAGAAGGCATTAAAGAAGAGGAACTTCGAATAGAGTACCGTTTGATTGAAGCAACAGCTAAGTTGGGATGTACTATTTATATTACAGGATGTAACTATGTAGAAAGTTTATCTTACTATGAGAACTGTACACTAGCTATTAATTATTTTGAAAAGTTGATTGCCTATGGTAAATCATGTGGGGTTAAAATTGCTACCTACAATTGCAGATGGAATAACTTTGTACACTCAGACCCAACATGGACAGTGATTCATGGGTATTTAAAAGATTTAGGCATTAAGTATGATACTTCACATTGTATATATGATGGAGGGGACTATTTAGCAGAGGCCAAGAAATGGGGTACACGTTTTGTACATGTACACATTAAAGGTGCATTAGTGATTGCAGGTGAAAGGTTTGATGACCCACCAGCAGGCATGGACCAAACGGACTGGGGAAGCTTTATGGCAGTACTCTATGCAAAAGGCTATGATGGTAACTTAAGTATTGAGCCTCATTCAAGTAATTGGTACGGAGAACTTGGTCAAAAGGGCATAGACTTTACGATTAAGTATATGCGCAACCTGATGTTGTAGAAAAGGCAATGCTATAGAAATATAAGGGTGTAGACCTTGGTAGAGTAAAAAGAAGAGGTTATAGAAAGGTGATGGGTATGTACAAACTTGCCGTGCAGCTTTATACAGTGAGGGAAGAAATGAGCAAAGATGTGGTAGCCACTTTAGAACAAGTAGCAGCACTTGGATATGAGGGCGTAGAGTTTGCAGGATTTTTTGATGTGCCACAAGAAGAGATGAAAGCACATCTAGAAAGGCTGAATCTATGTGTAGTAGGTAGCCATACATCATTAGAGGCTTTGGAGAATCAATTTGAGGAAGTGATTGCCTACAACCGTGCGATTGGTAACAAATACTTAGTATGTCCTTGGTCAGAATTGAAAGACCTAGAGGGATTAGCCATTCTAGCATCACAAATTGAGAAATTAATACCTAAGATTAAAGCTGAAGGAATGGAATTACTTTATCACAATCATGACCATGAACTTCAAGTAGTAGAAGGAAGTTACTTATTAGACCGGCTTGTAGAAGCTTGTCACGGAGAATTAGGATTAGAAGTAGACACTTTTTGGGTATATCGTGCAGGGGTCAATCCTATAGAATATTTACGTCAGCACCAAGCCAATATTTCTCTTGTGCATATCAAAGACGGTACAGCAAATGGGTTGAATGCATTAGGAGAAGGGGATGCACCTGTAAAAGATGTGCTAGAAGCAGTGGATAAGTTAGGTCTTGAATGGATTATCGTAGAAAATGACGATCCAAGTCCTAGTGGTATAGAAGATATTAAACGAAGTATAGGGTATCTTAAAGCAGAGTAAAGAGAGGGGTAACACTATGAAATTAGGTGTATTTACATGTTTATTAGGAGATAGAAGCTTAGAAGAAGCACTAGCCTATTTCCAATCTAAAGGTATTGAAATGGCTGAGATTGGCTGTGGTGGCTATCCGGGTAATAGCCATGCCAATCCGGATATACTTTTAAATGATGAGGCGGCACTTGAAGGTTTTAAAGCACTTATTAAAAAGTACAATATGGAAATTAGTGCGTTAAGTTGTCATGGTAACCCTGTTCATCCACAACAAGAGATAGCTAAGGCCTTTGATGATACCATTAAAAAGACTATTTTACTTGCTGAGAAGTTAGGGATTACACAAATTAATACATTTTCTGGTTGCCCAGGAGATCATCCAGGAGCCAAGTATCCTAACTGGGTAACTTGCCCTTGGCCAGAAGATTTCTTAGCAGTACTGGATTATCAATGGAATGAAGTTTTGATTCCTTATTGGAAAGAGACTGTAGCATTTGCAAAAGCTCATGGCGTGAATAAAATTGCTTTAGAGCTTCACCCAGGGTTTGCAGTATACAATACAGCTTCATTACTAAAGTTGCGTGAGGCAGTAGGGCCAGAGATTGGTGCAAATCTTGACCCAAGTCATCTGTTCTGGCAAGGAATGGACCCTTGTCTGGTTATTCGTGAACTTAAAGATGCTATTTTCCACTTCCATGCCAAAGATACAAAGATAGACCCTTATAACACAGCTAAAAATGGTGTGTTAGATACAGGACACTATGGAAATATCAGTGAACGTTCTTGGGTATTTAGAAGTGTAGGTTATGGGCATGATGATGCCGTATGGAAAGATATTATTTCAGCCCTTCGTCTAGTAGGGTATGACTATGCTATTAGTATTGAACATGAAGACGGATTAATGAGTCAAAATGAGGGACTTACAAAAGCTGCAGACTTCTTAAAAGAGATTATTACTACAGAACCAATAGGTCAGATGTGGTGGGCATAATCTAGTAGAATGTAATGAGAAAAGAGGAATCTAAATGGGATATAAATTAGCGATTGTTGGACTTGGTGGTATGGGTGGATGGCATTATGAAAATATTACTAAACGTATTGATGAAATAGATGTGGTAGGTGCCTATGATATTCGTGAGGAAGTACGTCCACATATTGAAGCATTAGGGCTAAAATGTTACAACTCTTTAGAAGAACTTGTCAATGATAAAGAGATAGACATTGTAACGATTGCTACACCTAATGATGTACATAAAGATATTGCAATAACCTGTATGCGCCATGGGAAGCATGTAGTCTGTGAAAAGCCTGTTACAATGAATGCACAAGAACTTGAAGAGGTTATGGCTGTACAAAAAGAGACAGGTAAGCTTTTTTCAGTCCATCAAAATAGAAGATGGGATAAGGACTATGTGATTATTAAAAAGGTTATAGAAGAACAAATGATAGGCAAAGCTTGTATGATTGAGAACCGTGTACAAGGTTCAAGACAGGCTATGCATGGATGGAGAGCCTATAAGATTAATGGTGGAGGCATGATGCTTGACTGGGGTGTACACTTAGTGGACCAGTTGCTTGATATGATTCCTGCGCCTGTTGTAGATGTCTATGCAGATTTACATGCACTTTATTCAGAAGAGGTAGATGATAACTTAAAGGTTATGCTGAAATTTGAGAATGAAGTGTCAGCTATTGTAGAGGTAGCAACCAACTGCTTCATCAATCAAGCCAGATGGCATGTAATAGGAGAAGAAGGTACAGCTGTTATTAACGATTGGAGTTGTAATGGTCAAATTGTAAAGCTTAATACAGAAGAAGCAATGGAGTGGGCAGATGCTATTGTTTATACAGAAGCAGGTCCAACACGTACAATGGCGCCAAGACCAAGCGAAACAACTATTAACCTACCACTACCAGAAGCCGCCTCTGATTGGACAGATTACTACAAAAATATTGTCAGTGTGCTAGATGGAACAGCTGAACTTATTGTAAAGCCAGAGCAGTGCTTACGCGTTATGAAAGTGATTGATGCAATTTTCAAATCACAGGAGAAGAAAACAAGTATCAGCTGTTGTATTTAATACTCATAAATTTTAAGGCACAAGAAGCCACCTTATTCTCAGTTTCCCCTCTTATGAAACATAAGACTGAGCGTAAGGTGGCTTCTTTGTATGTGGCAAGGGTGTGTGCAACCTTCACTTGTTAAAAAAGAATGAAATAGGTTATAATAGTAATACATAGTAAAAGGAAAAGGATAGGAGGTAGGCACGGATGAGGAAAAAGTTACCTTATGGCATTAGCAATTACAAAACTTTAATAGAAGACAACTACATCTATGTAGATAAGACCAAGTATATGGAGACTTTGGAAAATTTACATGCACCCTTTATCTTTTTCTTAAGACCGAGAAGGTTTGGAAAGAGCTTGTTCACTTCTGTTTTAGAACACTACTACGATGTGAAGGCAGTAGATGATTTTGACAAGCTTTTTGGGGGAACTTATATAGGTGAGCATCCTACAAAAGGCAAGAATGATTATTATATATTAAAGTTTAATTTCTCTAAATTAAATACAGAGTCAAAAGCAACTTTAGAAGAAAGCTTCTTAAGAACAACGAATAATGCTTTTAAGGAGTTTGCCAACAAGTATAACTTAACACTAAATTATAATGCAACAGGGTACCCAGCTTCTGTTTTTGAGGAGTTTTTATGTGAAATTACTTATAAGATTGATAAGCCTCTTTATGTCATTATTGATGAATATGACCACTTTGCCAACGAACTTTTAAGCTTTCAAACGGATATGTTTTCTGAAATTATCAGTAAGACAGGTTTTGTGAGAAAGTGGTATGAAGTGCTTAAGATGGGGACAGAATCTATTGTTAAACGTATCTTTGCTACAGGAGTAAGTCCTATTACTTTAGATAGTTTGACTTCTGGATTTAATATAGGTAGTGACATCACCAGAGATCCTAGGTTTAATGAAATGATGGGATTTACGGAGGAAGAAGTAAGAAGTCTTATTGTGCAGACGGACACGATGAATCTCGTAGGAGATGCATTAGATGACGCAGTAGAAGAGATGCGAAAGAACTACAATGGTTACCTCTTTTCAACTAGAGCGGGTAGAAGATTGTTTAACAGTGATATGGTACTTTACTACCTGAAAAGTTATGAAGATTTTGGCATAGCCCCAGAGGACTTGATTGATAAAAATATAGCCAGTGACTATGGAAAGCTGGGAAAAATGTTTGACCTTAAGAATAAGACAAGTAATATGAAGGTGCTTGACCAAATTTTAAAAGGGGAAGAAGTCTTTGCCGTCATTACAAGTCAGTTCAGTATGGAGAAAGATTTTGAAGAGGATGATTTTAAATCGTTACTCTTTTACCTAGGATTATTGACCATAGAGCGAGAAGATTTAGGCGATGTGCTCCTAACGGTTCCCAATAATGTAATCAGAGAATTATACTTTGAGTTCTTTGGTAAGAAACTGAAAGAAGAAATGGCATATGAGCTCAGTACAGTAGAGATTAGAGAGGCCATTAAGTATATTGCACAAAAGGGGGATAATGCTAAGCTTATTGCCATTGTAGAGCAAACGTTGCAGAAGTTATCCTATAGAGACTATATCAAGTTTGATGAGAAATATGTAAAACTCATTTTCCTCACCTACTGTTTCCTAAGCAAAATTTATCTAGTGAAGTCCGAATACGAAGTTGAAAACGGCTATATCGATATTGCACTCCTTAAGCAAGTCAATATTAATCCTACCTATTTTGCAATCTTTGAACTTAAATATATTTCTAAAAAAGAATACGCCGAAAAAGGTGAAGGAATAGTCAAAGAAAGATTAGCAGAAGCTCTTGTCCAGCTTGAGAAGTATCGAAGCGTACCAG
>NZ_JAVVQU010000046.1:0-2082 GCF_036655075.1 Niameybacter sp.
GTTGTAACACCGGTTGTGGTTGTAATGCTGGTTGTGGTTGTAGCAGTCCTCAACCACAACCTAGAAGAAAGCACAAAAAATGTGAGGTCTGTACCTGTAGTTCCTTCGGCTCACCATGTACAAACACAACCAACTGGGGTCGTTGCGAATAATTTTAGCCCAATTAAAGAGGTTGCCCATGCAACCTCTTTTTATATTCAACTTATAAGCAATTCCTACTTACTCTTTTCATATACTATATAGTAAGAAGTTTAAAACACACTCTTGTTATAAGAACTTTATTTCATGAAAGGAGCCTTTAATATGTTTAATAATCATATTAAAATTACTAATATATCTGATACCATGCTTAACAATGTGACTTTATACTTACCTGATATAAAACCTGACTTATCTAACTTGATGGTCGTTCGTGAGCGAGGCAGCTTAAGTTTCGGACCTAATACAGAAAAAATTTGTCTAGGCAACCTATACCCTGAAGAAACAGCTTATCTTTACTATACCGTTAGCACACCTATACCCACATCTTCCTTATTTAAAAATCCACCTAAAATTGTATTTTTACCTGAAGGAGATGAAAAATCCTCTGAGAATATTCATGCTTTTTTATATTTCGAACAAATTGCTGAGTAATTCTTAGAATTTTTATATTATATTTCATTGGGATAGTATAATTTTTATATAAAAAGTGAAAAATTTCTTTATATTGTAGTTACATTTAATTATTCTGATTTTTATGTTATAATTGTTTTATACACTATCAAAGGAGAGATGTCTATGAAAACTACTACTATTCTCTTACCTATTACCCACACTCTAGATACAGATCTAATCTACTTCACCAAGGCACTTGCCAAACAACACGGCGCTAAGCTTATTTGCTTGTATATCACCAGTCCTCTTTCTCTTACTAACTGCTATACCTATCCAAGCTTACTGTACTCCATCGCCAACTTAAATGTAGACCTTGTTCAAATGGCTCAAGAAGACATGGTCAAAAGAATCAATGCCCTCCTGAATGACTGTGAGCACGAGACCCTCTGCCTTATCGGTCCAACAACCGATACTATTATCAGTGTTGCCAAACAAAAAGAGGTAGACCTCATTGTTATTCCTAAACAAAAAGAAAGTACACATAGTAAGTTTGTCATCTCACCCAAAGATAAATTACAGAAGAAGTGCCAAATTAATGTTATTGAGTACACTAAGTAAACTTGCTATAATAAGGCTTAAAAGATTATTTATTGAGGTGAAATAGTGGAAATCAAGCCTTTATCCGAAATTGAACGTAGTATCTTGAAGAACTATAGAAAATATATATGGTCTCCTTTCATCAAAGCAGTCAAAGACTATAAGCTCATTGAAGAAGGAGATACCATTGCAGTTGCTATTTCAGGTGGTAAAGATAGTCTCTTATTGGCGAAGCTGTTCCAAATGCTTGCACGTCATACAGATACTCCCTTTACCCCTATTTTTATTTCTATGGACCCAGGCTTCAATGCCGAGAACAAAGCTAACCTTATTGCTAACTGCAAACACTTAGACATTCCTGTACATTTTTATGACTCCATATTACTTCTTTATAAAAATAAATTAAATATATAGTGCCACTTTATAATTAAGCCTCATACAATATATTAACACTGATCAAATTGAGTGAGATGGAGGCGTATTATGACAGCAAAATCTTCTTGTACCAAGTATTCAGTTCAAGATTGTTGTGGGAAATGTGGCACTTATTGTTGCGCACTCTGCCCAACAAGTGTTTGCAACTGTACCCCTTGTGGAAAATCAGGTCTTATCACAGCTTTGAAATGGCTAGATTATCATGATATTAAAGTTACTGTGTATAACCTTAATCAAAGTACTAAAGGATCTATTAATACTGTTGGCGAATATATTGTAGAGCTTCAAATATCAGACAATGTCAAAGAAAACATTTCATTATGTGCACTGACACGTATTACTTTTTCTACGACTATCCCTGTAGTAGATACACTTCTTGTACCACCCTATCCATTATGTAGTGTAGATGCTACCCAATGCAACTGTGATGAGGCTATCCGAAAACTATTTGACCCA
>NZ_JAVVQU010000046.1:2182-20029 GCF_036655075.1 Niameybacter sp.
GGGAGACTATGAAATTATACCCTATGACTCCATATTCCGCTTAGTCTATTAGCCTTTGAATTGCATCGTTAGCTACAATCTGTCTCTTTTAGCCTTATGGCGCTAACCACTCCATTATGCAAAACTGAGGGATTGTTACTATAAAATTAGGGATATCCCTACCCAAAACAAAATAAATAGGAGGTAATACCATGTTACAAGCAAAAACATTCTGTATCTGTACATGTGCTGACCTACAAGCACTTCTTACCGAGTTCTTACTATCAATTCAAAATCCTAAAGTATGCATCCAGATTGACTCCATCACCACTGTTGGATGCGCCTGCGCGTGTCGCAAACAACTCGTGGTCTTATTCTACAGAGTATTAGCTAACGAATGCCCACCCACCCCAATAGTACCTTAAATTAAAGCACTCTAAAATCAGCTAAAGCCTTAAAAATGAACTATTCTCTTTTCATTCTGCAAAACAAAAAAATCCTAGAGATTCTCCCTAGGATTTTTTTAGTTCAATTAAATATCTTTGACTAGTAGTAAACTTCCTGCATAAATTTTGTATACCTCTTCAAACCCTATCACTTCTGGATGATTTTGAAGTTTAGCTTTGTTAGCACACATCTCTTCGGTATATTGTTTAAGCTCTGATTCTGTTACTTGGATGTTGGTGAAGCAAAGAGCTGTTAAGATTTTTTCTAATTCTTCGTGAGACTTCACACCTATAAGCTTGTGTAGCTTTTGCACTTTAGCTTGGTCTTTAAAGCATCTGAGGTATTCCACATAAAGCGTACCGTTGGCAAGGCCATGAGGTACGCCTTTGTGATAAGTAAGGGCATAACCCATACCATGTGGCAAGCTGGTTCCTGTTTGAGCAATGGCCATTCCACCATACATAGATGCCATCATCAAGTCTTTGCGACTTTGGTAAGTAAAGAATCCACCCAGAAGATTGTCTACACACTCTCCCCAGTAAGCTAAGCCTTTTTCTACAAACACTTCGCTCATCGGGTTACTTCGCACATTCAAATAGCTCTCCACCAAATGACTTAACGCATCAACTGCTGTTTGAATCGTAATATCACTTGGCATATCCATCATGTATTTGGCATCTAAAAATGCAATGTGTGGAAATACTGTATGCCCGATATTCTTCTTTGTTTGGGCTTTGTGATCTGTGACGATAGCATATTGAGTGACCTCTGTGCCTGTCCCTGCTGTAGTTGGTACGGCTACAACGGGTACTGCATCTAGGCTTTTCCCAATAAGTGTATCCCCAGTAAGCTTTGTATGCTTGAGCATTACTGCAATCGCTTTTGCTGCATCTATAGGAGAGCCACCACCTATACCAATGACAAAATCAACACCCGCACTCTTGCCAAAGTCCCTTGCCTTTTCTACAGTTTCCAAGGATGGATTTTCCTCTATTTGGTCAAAGCGTACATAGTCAATTTGTTCTTTGCGCAACGCAGCTTCCACATCACGCTCTGAACCATTGAGCTTAGCTGAGCGTCTGCCTGTTACAATAAGTGCTTTTGTACCCATTCCTTGTAACAAGTGACTATTAGCTTCTATACAATTTTCACCTATTATTACTTTGGTAGGCATATAAAATGAACTTTTCATTCTCATCCTCTTTTCTTATTAATATGAATAGCATCATGCTACACGGTTATATATTTTAATATACTCCCATTTTATATGTGATTCAATTTTACCTTTAATACACTTGATTTCTAAGTCTTAATACAATCTAATCCCCACTAACGCACAGCCTTCTAGAACTACTACTTGATTTTGGTTCAAAAAAGCAATAATCTTTTCACTCCCTGCACCCGGCTGAATCAATACATACTTGATACCCATCTCTATGATTTCCTTGATGTAATCGAGTCCATCCACTGGATTGATACATAAATCTACTACGTCTATTTCCCCTTTAATATCCTTTAAGCTCTTGTAAGTAAATCCTGTCCCTTGAGGATGTACACTGTATACTTTGTAACCCTTCTCCTTCAACTCATTACGGATTTGGTTCGCATACTTAAGTGGATTATCTACATCCCCTATTACAACCCAATTTTTCAACTTCATAAAGTCCCTTAAATGCATGGTATGCTCCTATCTCTATTTCATAACAAGCACAAGTATGATGATTTGTAGTCCTAAAATGGTAGGCATTCCCCATTTGAAGTACCAATGCTTGGTCTTGTGTCTAAATGTCTCCATCCCCAATGTTGTCCCCAAACTTCCACCAACTAATGCAACCAGGAAAAGTGTTTTCTCTGGAATACGATATTTTTTCTTTATTGCACGTTTTTTATCACTATACATGACGATAAAACCTACAAAATTGATTGCCAGTAAATAAATTAATAAATACTTCACTTTTTCCTCCTTTGAAGTTTGTTTGACTTGCTTACTGTTATTGTAGTGAATTTTTACACTTTAATCAATAGGGTCATAGGTTTCTTAGAAATCATCTGAACATTGTGCGCTCCACAAAAAAGGTATGCTACCTCTTGAAATAGAGTGCAGCATACCCCTTTTTATATTCTTCAAACTCTTCTTCTGTCAAACTTTCTCTAAAGCTTTGTTTGATTTCTAAGAAATGCTCAATATCGTTTAAGTACTGATAAAGCATGGCACGATTTTCAAATTCCTCACGGGTCTTAGGCAAACTAGATGCCCGAAAGACTTCTCTAAGCTTTGCAAGTTGCTCTAAAAGCATTTTGGCTGACCTTTCTCCATGTATACTTTCTGCAACTTCTTCTGTAAACCGTGCTACAACTTCTGTCTGCTCAAAGGTCATAAAGAACTTAGTAAAATGCTCATTCATATGGCGCATCACTTGAAACTGCTTGTTGCGCATAATGAAGTATTGACCAAAAGGAGAATGTTTGGTGAAGATATAATTATTCGCATACCGAAACGCTGCCTCTTGTCCCTCTTCAATATAGCTTTCTAACACCTTTAGCATCACTTTATCCACTTGCAAACTTTCGTTTCGAAGTGCTTGTGTCATTTCAATAAAAATGTGATGCATAGTTTTTTCAATGTTATGCCTGCATTTCATAATATCTTTTTCCATACTTGGCATATAGAGATTAATCAAAAGGGCTACAACAACCCCTACTACCACAAGCTCAACTTCATTAAACAATAAGGCCATCGTAATGTTGCCTTCACCTAAAAGATGAGTGACCAAAACTGCCGCTGGCACAATGCCCTCTACCATATTTCCCTTTGCAGCAATAGGAATAAACAGAATTAAAAACACCCCAAAACTTAAGGGATAAAAGCCTATTCCATTAAACACAAGTGTAGCCAAAATAAGTGCCACAATACTGGCAATAAGACGCTTAATTGCCATTTCTACTGATTGCTTTTTCGTACTTTGAATGCTCAAAATAGTAATAACTGCTGCAGCTGAAGCATATTGAAGCCCCAGCCAATTAGCTATCATAAGCGTTATAACAGCACCTATGCCTGTCTTTAAGGTGCGTATACCAATAATTCTTTTAATACTGTTTCCTCCTTACAACTTCAAAACCACACCTACAAGTGCGCCTAAAGCAATATATACAATAGGGTGTTTCTTCCACTTGCTCATGACAAGTAAGAAAGCCCCACATACTACGACTGTTTCTAGGTTGACAATAGCCATCCTTGCCACGTTAAATCCTGCGGCACCAATAAGCCCTGCTACAACAGGTCGAATGCCATAAAAACTATCTTGCACCCACTTTTGATCTTTAAACTTTGCAAAGAAATGGGCAATGATAATAATAATAATAACAGATGGTGTCACAAGACCTAGCACTGCTATCAAGCTTCCTAAAAGTCCCTCCACATGAAACCCAACATAAGTTGCTGCATTGACACCTATAGGACCTGGTGTAGACTCTGCAATAGCAATTAAATCAAGCAAATCAGCTGAAGTAATCCATCCATATTTATCAATAAGTTGCTCTAAAAAAGGTATGGTAGCCAATCCTCCACCTAATGCAAAAAGACCAATTCTAAAAAACTCAAAAAAGAGCTGCATATAGATTAACATTTACGCTACCCCCTTCTTACGACTTACAAGTAACCCGATAAGGGCAGCACAAACGATAATCCATACTGGCGAAAGTGGTGTCAGCACTAAGAGGATGAATCCGACCACAAATAAAGCAATCGTTATTTTGTCTTTAACCGTTTTCTTAGCCATGCTATATACCGTTTGAATAATTAATGCAATAACAACTAATCGAATCCCACCAAAAGCATGCTGCACAAGGGGATAGTGAGCAAAGTTCTTAAAGAACGCTGCAATAATTGTAATAATAACAAGTGACGGTGCTACCATCCCCGCTGTAGCTACTATACCGCCTACTACACCTCGTAGCTTATACCCAATAAAGGTAGCTGTATTGACTGCAATAATCCCTGGTGTCATTTGCCCAATGGCATAGTAATCCATCACTTCTTCATTTGTTGCCCAACCTCTTTTTTCCACAATTTCCTGCTGGATAATAGGCAACATGGCATACCCACCCCCAAAGGTAAAGGCACCCATTCTCATAAATACTATAAACAGTTCCCATAGTTCTTTCATAGTTTATGCCCCTCTTTTTCTTTAGTTTATTTGATTTTAGTCATTTATCTTGAGTCTGTTTTACACTATTTATTTTACACTATATCATGGCCTATTCACAACAAAAAGGAGGCATATGTAATTCCATTAAACATAAAAACCGTGCAGGATGGTTGTAGGTGCACAAAAGAAATTAAGCCATTTTCATTATTATTCTTATGCATTTTATCATTCTACTTTCACTTCTTTTATAATATGTTACAATAGGACAAAGTTTTAAATTAAGGAGTTTTATATGTTAAAAATAATTGCTATGCTTTTAATGGTTGTTGACCACCTTGCACTTGCCTTTTTGCCTTCTTATTCTACGCTCTATCTCATATGTCGCATGGTAGGCCGCCTTTCCATGCCCCTTTTTGCTTATAAGTTAGCTTGTGGCTTCCACTACACACATGACTTAAAACTGTATATGAAAAATATTGCCACCATGACTCTAATGGCTCAAATTCCTTTTGTCCTTTTAGGCTATGGCAAAGACTTCAAAGAAGCCTTATTTGAATCAAGAGGCCTTATTTTAATTGCGCATTGGAATATTGGTGTGACCTTTTTGTTAGCACTCTGCTTTTTGTATGTCATTACTCACCTTGAGCATGTGGGAACGTTGAAAAAAATCATCATCTGCTTCACCCTTTTATTACTTAGCACTGTTGCTGATTATGGTATCTATGGGATCTTAACTATCTTACTTTTTTATAACTTTATTCTTTCTCCTAACTGTCACAAACTTCGTGGCCTTTTTATGTACACTCTCGGTTTTGCTATGTTGACCATCTTATACTATCTGATGTTCTTCTACGATGCTGCAACCTTTATGATTGGCATTCAACTTCCTGCAGTCCTTGCTATTGCCCTAGTATACTGGATACCAGACTTTAAGATTAGACTACCTAAGTCTTTCTTCTATATTTTTTATCCTGTACATATGCTTATCATTGGTCTACTGACTTACTTTTTTAGTCTATAAATTTTGGCATATTTTCTCTCTATAACTCGTACATATAGAGTACAGGTATTTTACAAAAGTATCTTGTATACCATCGAAAAGTAAGGGGGATGTCTGCATGCCACAAAAAATCTTTAAAGTTATGCCACGTACGCTTAATCAAAGTTTACTCAACCTGAGAACCAAAGGTCTTGTCCCTGGTATTATGTACGGTCAATCTTTGAAAACATCTATTCCAATTCAAATACCATTTACCGCTTTGCAAAGCATGATCAATGACACAAGTACTATGACCTTCTCATTAGAACTAGACGGCGAAACTTATAATTGCGTCTTACGCGATTTCCAAACTGACCGTTTACATACCACCATTATTCACGTGGATTTCCAATTTGTTAAACCAGGTGAACACATTAAGATGAGTATTCCTATGAGCTACGAAGGCATAGAACACTTACGCAGTAAAAAATACCTCTTAGAAAAAGCCATATCTCGTATTCCTGTTAAAGGGTGCGTAGATATTCTCCCAGAAGCCTTTGTTGTAAACACTGGAGAAATGGAACGTGGTGCAAAAATCTTTGTAAGCGACCTTCAACTTCCCAAAGGTGTAGAGCTGCTAATCAATCCCGAGACAATTATCGCTACTGTTCAGTAAGTTTGAAATGCATAAAACGCAAAAAGAGGGTGGCTACAGCTGAGTGTAGTCGCCCTCTTTTTATTGCTTACTTTTCCCAAGTATTAGGTTAAGTGTATTCCCTATTTCACCCTTTTAAACATAGGATGATTTTCATCGAATTCCACTAAATCCCATAGGTTTCCATACAAGTCTTTAAAAACAGCTACTGTCCCATACTCCTGCTTTTTAGGTTCTCTCACAAATTCTATGCCCATTTCCTTCATTTCATTAAAATCACGCCAAAAGTCATCCGTTCCTAAAAACAGAAATACCCTGCCACCTGCTTGATTACCAATAAAAGGAACTTGTTCAGATTTTGAAGCTTTTGCAAGTAGTATTGTCGTTCCATTAGAACTTGGTGGAGATACAACTACCCATCTTTTATCCTGCTCTGCTTGGTAAGTATCTTCAACTAATGTAAAGTGAAGTTTATTTGTATAGAAATCAATTGCGTTATCATAATCTTCTACTACTAAAGCAATGTGCACTATCGATTGTATCATTATTTCTTTCTCCTCTATTTTAACTCAATAAATAAGTGAGTGAATTGCCTTATGCCATGAACGCCTCAATATCTTCCACTGTTTTAATGATGGCTTCTGAAAGGTTTTCGGCACCTGTTGCTGTTACGAGAATGTCATCTTCGATACGAATACCGATGGCTTCGTCTTCGATGTAGAGTCCTGGCTCTACGGTGAGTACCATGCCTTCTTCTAGTATGACTTTGCGGCTACCTACGTCATGGGTATCTAAGCCTAAGAAGTGACTTACACCGTGATAGTAGTATTTGCTCACATCTTCCATAGTGTCTACAAGTCCTAGTGGCTCAAGTTCTTCGAAGTAGATTTCTCTTACACGCTCATTGAGTGCTGCAAATGGGATACCTGGCTTAATCATTTGAATAACTTCTTCGTTGGCTCTCAGTACAATGTTGTAGAAGAGCTTTTGTCTTTCGGTAAACTTGCCTTCCACTGGGAAAGTTCTTGTAATGTCTGCATTGTAATATTCATATTGTGCGCCTAAATCAAAAAGAATAAGGCTATCTTTCGGAATGATACTATTGTTGCTTGAGTAGTGAAGAATTGTTCCATTTACCCCTGAAGCTGCAATGGTTTTAAATGCGTAGTCTTCTATCCCATGTGTCTTAAGCACAAAGTCAAAGTGTGCTTCAAGTGCATATTCCATAATCCCACTTTTAGCATTTTTCATAAGCGCTTGAATCCCTTCATCTGTTACTTGAATGGCTTCTTTAAGCTTACTCATTTCATGTTCTGCCTTAATCATGCGTAAGTTAGAAATGAGTTGATGCACATTTTTGAACTGTACAAATGGATAGTGCTCTTTACAAGTGTTAGCAAAGTTTTGTTCATGAGTCAATGTACTCTTAAATCCATCCATTTCAAAGTCTAAGTACAGCTTGTCCACTTCACCTGTTACGATGGCATGGTGAAGAACACCTTCAAATTCATCTAAGTAATGGATGGCTTCTATGCCTGAAATAGCTTGTGCTTCTTCTTTTGTAGTGGTTTTGCCTACCCACTTTTCCATCACTGGGTCAGCTTTCTTAATAAATAAAATAGGTTTAAGTTCTTCTTTAACCTTCATCAAACCAAGAATCACACCTTCTTCTTTGATGCCACATAAGTAGTAAAAGTGACGATTGGTTGTGAATGGGTATTGTTCATCTGCACTTTTTTTAGGCGCATTTCCTGAAAAGAGTAAAGTTAAGCTACCCTCTTCTAGTTGTTCCCCTAAACGTCTTCTTGTTTCTGTATAAAATAATTTGCTCATCTTATTCCATCCCTTCTATTCTAAGTCCTAACATTTTAGCAAAGTTTAAGGCCTGTGGTTCTGTTACTTTCAGTCCACTAAGCTCCCCAAGCTTTACTTTAAGTCCTTCAATTTGGCAAGTCGTAAAATCCAATCCTTTCAGATTGGTGCCTGCAAACTCAGTCCCAGTTAAGTCACACCCTTCAAAGTCTACCTTATTGAACTTACACTCACCTAAGTAACCAAACTTAAAGCTACAGTCCTTAAAGTTCACTTCCTTTAACTTTGAAAAGCCTATGCCAATATAGTCGCCCATACACCGCTCAAAGCTTACATATTGAATACAGCTTTCTGGTATATTGAGTCCTGTCAATTTGCATTCTTCAAAACTGCATTTGTGAAAAATAGCATCTTCCAAGTTCATATTGGAAAGGTCGCAACGCTTGAAAATAATATTGTTAAACTCAATTTTTTTAAATCGGTTATCATTAAATGTAATGTTTTCCAAAATACAGTGTTTAAAAAGTAAGTTTTTACCACGTTGTTCTTCAATATAAATATTTTTTAGATGCTTCTCTTCTATCACCATTTCATCTTCTAGGTACTTAAGGTCTTCCTCAACCAAGTCTAATTGTGGGGGTACGTATGGATTCATATTCTAACTCCTTTTTATTTCTTTATTATATTTATCTTACCATTTTCTAGATCAACAAGACATATTTTTTAAAAAATTTAACTTTTTAAAATTAATTCATACTATAATGACTTTTAGTATAACCTTAAAAGGCCCACTACATTTAGCGTAGGGACCTTTGTCTATAGGATTTTTTTTACAACTTCTTGACTATAAAAACTTAAAGGAGTTAAGTATCATCTCTAGATTTGCTTTATCTGTCCAAATAATAGCATAGTCGTAGGTCTCTCCATTTTCTTTGACGGGTTTTTTATTCTTTACAATAATGGCGAGTTCTCGGTCAAAGACTTTGTTTTGATCTTCAGAAGGTACAATAACTCTAGCTGGTTCACCATCTAACTCTAACTCCATAATTTTGGGTTTGGTTCCATAAGGCTTGATAGGTATACTAATTTCTTGTTTTGCAACAGTATCAATAGGTCTATTGAAGGCTTCTATTTCACCGATTTCTACAAAACCTTCTGATCCGTCATAACGTTCTTCATAATTGGGATTTTTGGTCCAAGCTGCTGGATATTTGAACGTAATGTTATAAAGTTCACTTTTAAATTGCTTATACCCTTGTTCCTTTTCCCCTCTACATCCACATCCATTACCTTGGTTGAGAAGCAAATAGCTTATCCCTAATACTGCAATTAAACCTAATTGTTCATTCATCCCTTACCGCCTCTCCTTTATAATCTAATTACTATTATCCTATTCATTTTCCAGAAAATGGTTACACTTTAAGAAAATCTTGTGTATTTCCTACTCTTTTCTTATAATAAAGAGGTATTGAAACACTATAACAAGCGCAACCTACTTATTAAGTATGTGTGTATTGTACAAGGAGGCAATTTTTATGAAAAAATTTTTAGCTTTGGCACTTTCTTTCGCTATGGTCTTAGCAGTAGGATGTACAAACAATGCTAGTGGAGACCAAGTGGCTCCAACTGGTGAAAAGCAAGTAGGTGGTATTGTGCGTACAACCATGCCATCTGAACCTGACAACTTAGACCCTCACTTAAGTGCAGCAGCCGACACAGAGGCAGTCATGAACAACGTCTTTGAAGGACTCATTCGCTTTGATGAAAAGGGTGAATTCCTACCTCAACTGGCTTCTGACTACAAGGTAAGTGATGATGGTCTAAACTACACCTTTGACATTCGAACAGATGTGACGTTCCACAACGGGGAGCCTATGACTATGGAAGATGTGATTTATTCTTACACACGCCTTTCAGGGATCAATGGTGAACAACCTCTTTCATCTAAGTTCCAATCTGTATCTTCTATTGAAGCTGTAGATGAAGATACTTTAACCTTCACTTTAACCCAACCTGATGCGGCTTTCTTAAGCACTTTAATCGAACCTGTTATTCCAGCAGATTATGCTGACCAATCTAGATCACCAATCGGTACAGGTCCTTTTGCTTTTGTAAGTTATACACCAGGTCAAAGCATTGCCCTTAAACGTAACGACACTTATTATGATAGCAACCGCATGGCAACTATCAATGAAATAAATTTCCGCATTATGACAGATGAAAGCAGCATTGTTATGGCTCTTAAAGCTGGTGACCTAGACATTGCTCAAGTACTTTCTATGAGCGTACCTGCAGTAGAAAAAGACTTTGAAATTTCATCTTTCCCTCAAAACATGGTGCAAATTTTTGCATTTAACCATGCGATAGCACCTTTTGACAACTTAAAAGTACGTCAAGCTATCAACTACGCCATTAACAAAGACTTAATTATAGACGGTGTTGTAGGTGGTTATGGTAGCAAACTCTACACCAATGCCAGTCCGGTAATGGGCTTTTGGTTCAACGACTTAAGTGCTAATGACCCTTACCCCTACAACCCAGAGTTAGCTAAACAACTTTTAGCACAAGCGGGTTACGCCAATGGGTTTGAAACAACCATTAAAGTACCTTCTAACTACCAAACACATATCGATACAGCTCAAGTCCTTGCCGATATGTTAAGTCAAGTAGGCATTACCTTAAATATTGAGCTCATTGAATGGGGCCAATGGTTAGAAACTGTTTATAGTGGTGGCACTCACGATACAACCATCATTGGGTTAGCAGGTAAGCTTGACCCTCACGAAATTTTTGTGCGTTTCCAAAGTGCGTATGCGAAAAACTTCTATCACTTCAAAAACGAGGCCTATGATACACTTATTACAGACGGCATTCATGAAACAGATCCTAACAAACGTGCTGATATCTACAAGCAAGCACAACAGTTCCTTGCTGATGAGGCTGTCGCAGTGTTTATTATGGATCCACACTTAATCATGGCTTCCAAGCCAAATCTTAAAGGTTATGCCCCTTACCCTGCACCTTACTTTGATGCAACGAAACTTTACTACGTAGGGGAATAAAAAAAGGTGATGAAATGACTTTTTATATTAAGAAATTTTGTTCTTTACTTGTAACACTTTTTCTCATCTCTATTGTAACATTTGGGGTATTTCAAATACTGCCAGGGGACCCAGCTTCTATTATACTGGGCCCTGATGCAGACCCCTTCCAACTAGAAGCTATGAGACAATCACTCAACTTAGATGCACCTCTTCTAACACGCTACATAGATTGGATGATGAATACCTTACAAGGAAACTTAGGCGAATCCATTCGTTTCCACATGCCCGTTAGTGACTTATTACTTGCACGTATTCCTGTAACAGGCTCCTTAGCCCTTATGTCACTTACCTTAACCGTCCTAATTGGGTTACCTGTAGGTCTATTCATCGTGCATCATGACCAATACACAGGCAAAGTAGTCTCTATACTTTCTCAACTTGGCATCGCCATTCCTTCTTTTTGGATGGGTATCTTACTTGTGCTCCTTTTCTCTGTCACTCTAGGTGCCTTCCCAAGTGGTGGCTATGTCGCCTTTACTGACAATCCAATGGGGTGGCTTGGTAGTCTCTTTCTACCTTCCCTTTCCATTGCCCTAGGAACTTCTGCCGTACTCATTCGTTACCTCAAGACTGCCATGCTAGATGAAATGCCTAAGCTCTATGTGCAAACAGCTCGGGGCAAGGGGCTTTCAGAACGCACGGTCTTGACACAACACGTTTTTAAAAACGCCCTCATTCCAACCGTTACAATACTTGGGATGCTAGTGATTGATATATTAGGTGGTAGCATTATTACTGAAAATGTCTTCAACCTCCCAGGCCTTGGCAATTTAATCATTACTGCCATTAATAGCCGGGACCTCCCACTTATCCAAGCCCTTGTGCTTTATTTGGGGATTATTGTGGTCGTATTCAACTTCATTGTGGATATTTTATACAGCATCATTGACCCACGTATTCGTGTAGCAGGAGGAAATTAATATGCATGCCAAAAAATTAAATCTAGAACTTGTTGTAGGTCTAAGCCTTATTGGCCTCATCGTCTTTATGGCACTTCTTAGCTTCTTCTACACCCCTTATGACCCTAATGCTATGGAGATTACCGCCAAGCTTCAAGCACCTTCTCTTACTCACCTTTTGGGTACTGACCAGTTTGGTCGAGATGTACTTAGTCGTATCATGGCCGGCTCTAGGCTTGTATTAGTTATTGGGCTTTGCACTGTTACCTTGGCCCTAGTCTTAGGTGGACTACTTGGCATACTTGCAGGCTACTTTGGTGGATGGGTAGATCGCTTCATCATGAAATTCATTGAAGTCAAGATGGCATTCCCTGGTACCTTACTTGCCTTGATGCTCATCTCCCTATGGGGTTCTAATGTAGTTATGATTATCTTAGCCTTAAGCTTGATGAATGTACCCCGCTTCACTCGCGTGGTAAGAAGTGGGTACTTACAATATCGTAGTACTACTTTTGTAGAAGCAGGAGTAGCCATAGGCTTACCTAATTGGCGCATTATGTTTGTACACATCTTGCCCAACCTCTCCTCTAACATCTACATCACAGCAGCACTTTCCTTCGCTTCTGCTATTTTGTCTGAAGCAGGGCTAAGCTACTTAGGGCTAGGACTTCAACCCCCTCTTGCTAGCTGGGGGAAAATGCTTGGTGAGGCTCAGCCCTATATGCTTCAAGCACCTTACCTAGCTATCATTCCAGGAGTCATGATTACGCTAGCTGTACTTGGCTTCAACCTCTTGGCTGACGGCCTTAGGAAAATATATTAAAAAGGGACTGTAACACTAGAGATTTGATCCTAGTTTTACAGTCCCTTTTGGTGTGTGGCGCTCCCGAGAACCTCCATAAGCTGTAAGGCTAGATGATTACTTTGAAAAAAGTTTTACGCACTTAGATTAGCCTATCATAGACATCTGAGAACTCAATACTACATTTTTCAATTTGATTATGCGTTGTGCGTTGAATCACATTGTGTACCGCTTCCACTTGCCTGATAGGCAATGTAAAGTAAAAGGTAGAGCCTACACCTTCTTCACTTTGCACAGCTATATGCCCATCATGCAGCTCTATAAGAGACTTCACCAAGGCTAACCCTATACCACTTCCATCTGTTCTAGCAGTCAAATTATCTTCCACTTGGACAAAACGTTCAAAGATACTCTGTATCTTATCCTCCTGTATACCCATACCATTATCCTTCACATAGATACAGACACTTTCTTCATTCACTTCAATCTCTACGCTAATTCTTAGAATATGATCTCTTTCTTCTGGCGGACCCATATACTTTACAGCATTTGAAAGGAGGTTGAGCATAATACGCTCTATCTTTTCTGGATCACAAGCTAAGAAGACTTCTTCTTCCTCTGTATCAAAAATGAGCTCAATACCCTTTCCCTGTATATATTCTGCTACAGACATGGTAATCTCTTCAACAACCTGAATAATGTTATGATTCTCAAATTTGACTGGATAATAGCCAGCGCCTATACGGGTCATATCTATCAAGTTATTGACCAATCTTAGCAATCTATAGGCATTTTGTTTGACTACTTTTATATATTTATTTAAATTATATCCTTCTTGATATACTAATGTGCCATCTTCATTATTTTTATCCATAAGTTGCATCATGGCAAGGATGATATTTAAAGGTGTTTTAAATTCATGTGACACATTGGCAAAGAACTCCTTTTTCAATACACCTAGCTGTAGTCCCTTCTCATATTCCAACTCCTCTTGCTCAATTTCTTTCTCTTCTTTTTCTGTATAGGATTCTACTAAAATGCATTTGAATACCTCTTCTTCAAAAGTTTGTTCTAAGCATTTAACTTTTAATTTTTGATAATCACCTTTTTTAGCTCTAAACATCACTAGATCTTCTTTTTCCTTAAATAAAGCCAACTCATCAATCGGCTCATCTATTAACTCACATCCCCTGTATCCCAATAAATCTAAAAATACAGGATTTGTATAACAAATGATCCTCTTTTGATTAATAATGCAAATTCCTTGTTGTAATGCGTCTAATAACTTTTTCATATATCCCCCTATTAAAAGAAACTAACGTCTTATCACATTTTATAATTATCGCAAAAATTAGTCAATTGAATTTGACAATAAATTGCTAAAAACGCTAATAAAATCATAAAAGGTCATAAAAAGATTATAAAAATTTATAAAAATTCTTAAAAATTCGTAAAAAGATCGTAAAAAGATCGTAAAAAAAGAGATGTTTAGAAAACATCTCTTCGTCAAACAACTAGTAACTACGACACTCAAAACTCAAACAATCAGTATGTGCGTAATTGTTTACTTGCTCTAAGCTACTTACTTCAATTGCTTCTAGAGAACATAGACAGTCTCTATTGTTAGCACAAGTATTGACGTCACAACAAATCTTACAGGTTTGTCCTGATGGGGCGACTTGCTCTACCGCATTGTGTGCATTGTGCTTGTTGGTGTAGGATTCGCAATAAGTTGCCTCTGTAATAGATGCGCCTTGACCTCCCACATGGAGTGTTTCTGCTTGACAAATCCTTCCACTGTTATAATGGCATGATTCAACCGTGCAACTAATTTTGGGCATAGGTTAAGTCCTCCTTTAACTAAGTTGTTTTGACACGTACTCAGTTATTATGGATATAATGTCCAATATTTATGCTCCTAAAATTTTTTTCTTTATAATTGTAAAAGTAAACTGACCACAAACCATACGCCTTCATACATACTACTTATCATCATATTTAAAGGCGTACGCAATACATTAAAAGATAATATAACGAGGAGTACGAAGTACCCATAACGCTCATACTTCATATATCCAAAGTATTTGTCTTCTGGTAAGATCGCACCTAAAATTTTGGATCCATCTAAAGGAGGAATGGGAATCAAGTTAAATACACCTAAACTTAAATTTATAATGGCCATTGTCTGCATTAGCCCATAAACAAAAACAATAATATCGCCCATAAGCCCTACCGTCACTTGTCCACCTGTAAATTTGAGAATAATCCCCATCACAAATATGCTTAAAAGTGCAATGATAAAATTCATCACAGGACCACCCAGTGCTACAAGCACCATGCCTTTTTTACGATTCTTGTAATAGTATGGATTTACTTGTACGGGCTTAGCCCATCCGAAGTGTACAACCATTAAGCAAATCGTCCCTAAAAAATCTAAATGTTTAAAAGGATTTAAAGAAAGTCTGCCCATCTGTTTGGGCGTAGGGTCCCCCATTTTATAAGAAACATATCCATGGGCAAATTCATGTAGTGTAATGGCTACTAATACTGCAATCAGCGTTTGTACCATATCTAAAATGCCTTCCATACTTTTACCTCTTTCTATATTTTTATACATAAGTGTAGTACTATCGTATTATAATTATTTATATCACACTACTATGTAAATTAAAAGGAGATGTTCATATGAACTCATTTATATCTATCCAACCTGAAGCTTTAGAAAAAAATCCTTTTCAACTCATCGGTAAGGATTGGATGCTCGTAACCGCTGAAGCTGATGGCAAAGCCAATACCATGACAGCCTCTTGGGGTGGCCTTGGGGTGATGTGGGGTAAAAATGTAGCCTACGTTGTAATCCGTCCACAACGCTACACCAAAACTTTTATCGATGCTTCTGACAGATTTTCTCTTTCTTTCTATCCTGAAAGCTTCAAAAAAGAGTTAGGTTACCTGGGTAAAGTATCTGGTAGAGATGAAGATAAGATTGCAAAAGCTGGTTTGACCCTTGCTCATGCAGGTGAAACACCTTATTTTGAAGAAGCTAACTTAGTGCTTGTGTGTAAAAAACTTTATGCTCAGGAATTTAAGCCCGAGTGTTTCATTGAAGATGGTTTGGATGAGAAGTGGTACCCTAACAAGGATTATCATGTGATGTATGTAGTGGAAGTTGAAGAGGTGCTTGTGAAGGCGTAGAAACTTTTGTAGTTAGGCTTTTAGTTTCTTGGTTGTGTTAGACAATGTTGAGGATATAGCTACAGATAAAACACCCCTAGTATTTGATAAGAATACTAGGGGTGTTTCGAGTAGAGAAATAACTATTTATTAATCCCCGTATATCAAATAGAAAGGTATATCAATATCCTCATTTTCGTCTACTAACAGAGCATTTCACCAAACTAATCCCTGAAGCTACTGTGGCTATGAGGAGGAGGCCCATACGGAGCCAACTCATGGTGAGCCAGAGATTGCCACCGTAAACGATGTCTGGGGATAGGTTGTATTCGTCTACAAAGATACCCATATTCCAGAAGAGTTTCATGGATATGATTAGACTTATAAGACTGGTTACAAAAATGATGCTACCGAGTATTTTGTGTTTCATGGTTTACCTCCTGTTGGAGCAATCTATTGGCTTTGTCTCTTGCTAAGTTCCAGCTTTCCAATCTAATAATCTATATTACAATAGTTCAGTCCAAGGTAGAGACATAAGGCATCCCTATTTCACGTAAACATCCCTCTATTTTTATGAATGTTTTTCTATGCTTTTGTTGGAATGAGTACGTATCATGGTCACCCCTGCTGTCACAATCACTAACATGGTTAATACGATACAAATAGGAACAAGATAAAATGGTTCCTGTAACATACCATTTTCTAAAACCCTTGAATTTAAGTTAAAAGTTATAATCCCTATTAAATCAAGGATTGCAAGTATAATGGGTACTCTATATTTTTTCATAATTTATTTACTCCTCTTCTTGATATTCTAATAAATCTCCTGGTTGGCATTCTAGTACTTGGCAAATGGCATCTAAAGTGGAGAACCTTATCGCCTTACCTTTATTATTTTTAAGAATAGATAAGTTGGCGAGTGTTATACCTACCTTCTCTGAAAGTTCATTCATACTCATTTTTCTTTTAGCAAGCATTACATCTAAGTTAACGATAATAGCCATGTGTATCACCTCTTCTATATTGTAAGTTCATTTTCTTCCTGAATCTCTATGGCTACATCTACCAGTTTATAAAGAATAGCACCTATTAAAGCTACCATAAAAGCACCGCCTATAATTACAATGATGCTCACTGTGATAGGAATGAATAAGCTTGCTAGGCTATATGCTACGAAGATAAAGAAGGCACATAAGCTAATCACCTTTAAATTTTTCTTACTCTCTCTAGAAAATGGTTTGCGCAAGATAATATTGTGTGCCAAATCTTTCGTTTGCCACAGGACAATCCAAGCTGGAATCCCTGTTGTATAAAGCAACATCAACAACCTCATCGTATGTGTTTCACTATAAGAATTTACTCTACTGACTAGCCAATTCACAATCCATGGAAGACCTACAATGGTAACTGATAAAACTACAAGTCCTACTACACATAATCCGTATAAAAATCTACTTAAATTATCATTTTTCATATGATCACCTCATGACGATTATAAAACATCTTAAAACCATTTTCAATATATTTATATCGAAAAACGATATATTTTTATTTTTTAACATTCAAACTTTCTTCAGTTAAGCTGAAATATGCATGCATTATAATAGGGTAGGTACATACTGTGCACCTACCCTATCTGTTTATCTTGTATTTACCTTGGATTACACTCTGTATCAGATCTATCTTGTATTTACCTTTGAGTACGCTCTGCATCAAATTCATCTTATGTTTACTCTCAGACTGCACCCCATTGTCCTTGTTTAAGCACTAGCCCTTATTAGCTTACTACGTTCCTATCCATGCCTAATGGCAAGCTCGTTTTTCTAATTCTAATAAATGAGTTTTAAT
>NZ_JAVVQU010000047.1:0-19987 GCF_036655075.1 Niameybacter sp.
AGGGCGACGACGAGGTTGGATACCAGGTTTGTGATTGTGATCGTCACAACCACATGGATTCATACAATCACAATTGCAGTCACAACCACAATTGCAGTCACAACCACAACCAGCGTTACAACCACAACCGGCGTTACAACCACAACCAGTGTTGCAATCATCATTAGGAGCAGGGCGACGACGAGGTTGGATACCAGGTTTATGATTGTGATCGTCACAACCACATGGATTCATACAATCACAATTGCAGCCACAATTGCAGCCACAATTGCATCCACATCCACATCCGCAGCCACAGCCACAGTTGGTGTCTGGAGATTCATAAGTCGTTTTTTTGCGAGGGGTTGGTGGGCAAGCGCAGTTACAACGTGATCGGGTATAACCATACCCCGCACAGGTTTGGATATGAATATTATTATTAGGTTCACAAGATTTACAATTACTTTCTGCTTCTGTAGAACAGTTGCAGCAACAGTTACAAGGATTACAACAATTTAAATTACAATTACAAGACATACTATTCCTCCTTAAGAAAAATAAAAGGGTTACTTCAATACATATATTATGCAGCACCGACATAATTTGACATTGTACAATTAAAATTAAAAACATATTTTTGAAAAAAAAGAATATATATATAGTGACAAGCTGTAGTGACGAGCTGTAGTGAGGAGGGAACTATGAAGAAGAGGTTTTTAAGTATTCAACTGGCAACTATTTTTGTGGGCAGTATTGTAGGCGCAGGATTATCTTCAGGAAGAGAATTAAGTCAATTTTTTTCCACATATGGCTATAAAGGTTTTATAGGTCTTTTTATTTGTGCATTTTCATACATATTGGTAGGACGTATGATTATAGATATTACAATGAAGTACAATGTCAAATCATACAATGAATTTATTAGTTTAGTTTGTCCCAGAGGGATAGGAAGTTTTACGAATATCATCCTCACATTATTCTTGCTAAGCAGTACCATCATTATATTGGCAGGGAGTTCAGCAGTCATTCATCAGTACTTTGGTGTGCCAAGGTGGATTGGATTTTTACTGATGCTCGTACTTAGTCTTATGATCTTGCTTAAGAATACAAAAGGATTATTTGAAGTAAATATTGCAACAGTCCCTTTGTTGGTGATTGTTATGTCAGCTATATTTATTAGCTTTATACTCAGAAGACCTGAGACATTTTCTTTAGACTATTTGCAGGCTATTCCTATTGCGAAGAAAAATTGGCCAACCTCAAGTTTGGTATACGCTGGGTTCAACATTATATCTATAGTAGGAATATTGGTGCCTCTAGCCTATGAGTTAAGGGACAAAGAAGCCTTAAATGCAGGGATTAAGATAGGTTCTTGGGTATTAACCTTAGTAAGTTTCTTTATTGTATTTTTGATGATGGTCAATCACACCTACCCACAGCTTTATGAAATTCCTATCTTAGCGGTTGCTATGGAAGGTGGAAAAGTGTTAAGAATAGCCTTGCTTATTGTGATCTGGCTAGAAATGTTTTCGTCTCAAATTTCTAATGTGTATAGTTTGACGAGGTCCCTAGAGAGTAAGATGGGTATTCCTTATAAAAAAGGTGTGGTCATCATACTGGCTATAGCAACGCCATTTTCCTTTATAGGATTTAGTAAATTAGTAGATATTCTCTATCCGTTATATGGTGTATTAAGTTTGGCCTTTGTAATGTGTTGCATTCTTTTTTATATGAAAGAAAAAGTCAGTATAAATTCATTTAAAAAATGTAAGCAAAATGTAGCAGGTAGGCATAAGATATAGCATAGGTGTGTTATAAAATGCGTTTCGAAGAAGATACCCTCTATAAAAGGAGGTGTATCTTCTTTTTTTTTCTTTTTAAATAACAAGATAAAGTAAAGTAAAAGTTACTTTTTGCAATTTTCAGTTATAATTTATATGAATAAAAAATATATTAAAAAATAAAGTTGTAAGCTAAAAAATAAATGTTGTGAAGTAATAATTTACAACATAATGCAACATAGAAAAGGCTTATTGACCAAAGAAAAAATAAGATTATGGTGAAAGTGGTGATAAAAAGATAAGTTTTAAAAAATAAAAATGTATAATTAGTATAAAAGTCGATTGACAATGATAAGCTGATAATTTATAATTTAGTTAACAAAAACTTACTTGGAATAAATTTATAAACAAACTTTATAAGCTTTGTTAAGTACTTTGAGAAGTCTTGTAAGGAGATTTATAAGATGAAACTTAGTATCCTGTTAGAAAATAGCTAGAACTATCACAAGAGGGGGCAGACCTATGAAAAAAACTTCGAAAGATGCAGCTGTAACATTTGCTGCACCAAAACGTAAGAGCAAAGTACAAAGCATGCTTGCTTGCTGGCAATTATATGCGTTCGTAGCACCAGCAGTAATTTGCCTTTTGATTTTCTCTTATGTGCCAATGTACGGTGTACAATTAGCCTTTAGAGATTACAATCCTATTATGGGGATTACAGGTAGTCCATGGGTTGGATTCGAACACTTTATTCGTTTCTTTAATTCATACCAATTTAAACAACTTATCAGTAACACATTAATTTTAAGTCTTTATTCTTTAATAGTAGGATTCCCTATTCCTATCATTTTAGCATTAGCACTTAACCAAGTTAAGAACAGTAAGTTCAAAAAACTTGTACAAACAGTAACTTACGCACCACACTTTATCTCAGTCGTAGTACTTGTAGGTATGCTTGGGATCTTCTTCTCAGTAAATGGTGGTTTAGTAAATGAAATAATCAAATTATTCGGTGGTGAGCCAACATTATTCATGGGTGAGGTTAAATACTTCAGACATATGTATGTTTGGTCAGGTATCTGGCAAAGTATGGGATGGAGTGCTGTTATTTACTTAGCTGCATTATCAGGTGTTAGTCCAGAGCTTCATGAAGCAGCGACAGTAGACGGTGCTACAAAACTTAAAAGAATTTGGCACATTGACCTTCCAACAATTCTTCCAACAATCGTTACATTACTTATCCTTAACTGTGGTTCTGTTATGAGTATGGGATTCGAAAAAGCATTCTTAATGCAAAACCCACTTAACGCTGAGCAATCAGAAATCATTGCTACATACGTTTATAAAATGGGTCTTATCAATGCAGAATATGGTTTCTCAACAGCAGTTGGTTTATTCAACTCAGTTATTAACTGTATCTTATTAATATCAGTTAATAAAGTTTCTAAAAAAATTGGACAAGACGGATTGTGGTAAGAAAGGAGGAAAAGTAAATGTTAGAAAAAATATTTGGAGAAGGCTTCCACAAACAAGCAAAATCAGATAAGGTATTTGACGTTATTAACTACATCGGTTTAGCACTGATTCTGTTACTTGTACTTTATCCACTTTACTTTATCGTAATCGCATCATTTAGTTCACCTGATGCAGTATCAAGAGGTGAGGTTTGGCTTTGGCCAGTAGAATTCAGTACAGAAGGATACCAACGTATCTTTGAATACAAAGAGATTTGGACAGGTTATGCTAACTCTCTTAAATACACAATAGTAGGTACAGCTATTAACTTACTGCTTACTATTCCAGCAGCTTTTGCTTTATCAAGAAAAGAATTAGTTGGTAAAAACATTATCATGGCACTTTTCACATTCACTATGTTCTTTGGTGGTGGTCTTGTACCAAGTTACTTACTTATCAACAACTTAGGTTTAATGAATACAATGTGGGCACTTGTACTTCCAGGTGCTGTAGGGGTATACAACCTTATCGTAGCAAGATCATTCTTCTCTCAAAGTATCCCAGAAGAATTATACGAAGCATCTATCGTAGATGGCTGTACGTATTCAAAATATTTCTTCCAAATTGTATTACCAGTTTCAAAACCAATTCTTGCAGTTATGTTCCTTATCTACGCTGTAGGTCACTGGAACTCATACTTTAGTGCATTAATCTACTTAACAGATAGAGATATGTATCCTCTTCAAGTTATCTTAAGAGAGATTCTTATCCAACAACAATCTGTTGCAGGCGGTAGCTTAGCAAACGCTGATGCAGTAGAAGCACAAAGAAAACTTTCTGAAATGATCAAGTACGGTGTTATCATCGTTTCATCATTACCAGTACTTTGTATTTATCCATTCGTACAAAAACACTTTGTTAAAGGTATGATGATCGGTTCAGTTAAAGGTTGATACGGGTGCTCTCTAGGGAGAGTACCTATCATAAGACATCAAGGTAGACTACAATTTTAGCTAGAATATTTAAGTAGAAAAGTGAGGTAATTGAGTATGACAAAATTTAAAAAAGTTCTTACTTTAGCTACAGCAACTGCTATTGCAGTGACAAGCTTCGTAGGATGTTCAAGTAAACAAGATGCAGGTGCTGCAACAGAGCAATCTACAGTAACTGTTAATACTGAAGGGTATCCATTAGTAAGTGAACCTATTACAATTTCAGCTTTCGCATTTGGTGAGCCAGGTGGCGGAGATTGGGAAGATTACCCAGTATTTAAAGCTTTAGAAGAAAAAACAGGTATCACAATGGACTTCCAAACAGTAAGTGGTGATGGTGCTGAAGAAAAGTTAAACCTTACATTAGCATCAAACAATTTACCAGATGTATTCTTCTCAGGTCTTAGTGATACAATGATCAACAAATACGCAAAAATGGGTCTTTTCATGCCACTTGAAGATTTAATTGCAGAATATGCACCAAACATTCAAGCATTACTTGATTCAAGACCAGACGTAAAACAAGCAATCACAATGCCAGATGGTCACATCTATGCAGTGCCTGCAATCAATGGTAATAAAGATGGTAACGTACCAACTAAATTATACATTAACAAAACTTGGTTAGATAAACTTAGTTTAGCTGTACCAAAAACAACAGATGAATTCAAAGCTGTACTTGAAGCCTTCAAAACACAAGATCCAAATGGCAATGGTCAACCAGATGAAATTGGTTTCACATATGAGCCAACACCACCTTACAATGTATGGAATGGTGATACAGGTTTAAGTGGAGCATTTGGTGTAACTGACAGTGGATCAAACTTAATGCTTAAAGATGGTAAACTTCTTTTCGTACCAACAGAAGAAGGATACAAAGAGTACATTAAATGGACTAGAGACCTTTACACAAACAAATTAATCGATGCTGAAATCTTTACACAAGATCATAACCAATATATGGCTAAAAGAAATTCAGACTACCTTGGTGCTTACTTAACACATGGTCCTGCAGAAGGAACAAGCGTAGAATGGATTTGTATCGAACCACTTGAAGGTCCAAATGGTGACAGATTATGGTCACAATTTGAACATGGTATTGATAAAAACCGTGCAATCATCGCTGCTACAAACACAAATGCAGCAGCAACTATGAGACTTATTGATTCATTCTATGAACCAGAAAACACACTTAACCTTAAATTTGGTAAATCTCTTGAAGCAAGAGATGGTGGTAAATTTGAAGTTATTTCACTTGAGCCAGGTGTAAAATCTGAAGCTCCAGGTTCATACGTTCCAACATATGAATCAGAAGAAATCCTAAATGATTATTTAGTGCAAAATGAAAATCAATTAGCACAACAAGAAAGATATGCTATGTACGAACCATTCTTAGCTGATGCACTTCCACTTTTCAACTTAACACCAGAAGAGTCAAAAGAACTTTCAGCTATGGCAACAGACATCAGAAACTTTGCTTCTGAGAAAAAAGCAAAATGGACAACAAACCAAGCTGATATTGATGTTGAATGGGATGCTTACGTAGAGCAACTTAACAAAATGGGCTTAGCTAGATACATGGAAATCTACACTACAGCTTATGAAAGAAGTTTACAACAATAATATTACAAAAGAAAAGCTCTCTTCGATTAAGAAGGGAGCTTTTCTACTAAGAAAAGGAAGATGAAGCCGTGGACGCTAAAAAGATTATAAAGTTTTTGTTTTTGAATGTTATAGGATCTATATTATATGGGGTAGGAATACATAGTTTTACAGCACCACAACATATTGCACCAGGAGGAGCTAGTGGAATTGGGATTTTAGTCAATTACGTATCAGGTTTTCCTATTGGTCTCTTTACTTTCTTATTCAATATTCCTTTACTCATTTTGGCATACCGTTTCGTAACAAAGAAATTCTTCTATAATGCACTTTTTTCTATTACACTTTTCTCATTTATTACAGACTATGTGGTGACTCTTTTCCCAGTTTATGCAGGGGATGCACTACTTGCTTGTATCTTTGGTGGAGCGTTGATGGGAGTAGGTCTTGCACTTGTACATATGACAGAGTCAACAACAGGTGGTCTCACTATACTGGGGGTTATTTTGCAAAAGAAATATCCTCAATTTGAAGTAGGTAAGCTTATTTTTGTACTTAACTTAACAGTAGTAGCAGCTTCTGCCTTTGTTTTCAACAATATTGAATCAGTACTTTATGCAGTTATTGCAATTTACATATCAAGTATGTGTATGGATAGTATTGTTTGTGGACTGAATAAGAATAAGTTTGTTGTTATTATTTCAGATCACAATGAAGAGGTGAAAGCTTACATTAGTGACACAACACATAAAGGATTTACGATCTTAAATGGAGTAGGTGGATACTCAGAGTGTGACAAACAAGTTATTTTTTGTGCTATTGGAAAAAATGAATATGTGCATGTGAAAAAAATGATACATACCGTTGATCCTAATGCGTTTGTGATCATTACAGATGCTAGTGAAGTCATAGGAAATGGTTTCAAAAGTATGATTTAGTGTCAGTATTGCACAAAAATTAGTTGAATAATAGTCAGTAAAATGTTAAAATATAGTTAAGTAACTTAACAAAAGTTAAAAGTAAGTTAAAGTAAAGTTTTTAGTTAATTATACCAGAGGAGATTCAGCACAGATGAGACACAAGCTTATTGGATATGTTGGTACAAAAGATTTAGCTCAGGTTACAGAAGCAGATGCAAAAAACCTTGATATTATTAACATTGCATTTGGTCATGTTATTGATGGTGATGTAGTATGGAAAACAGAAACAGCTAAAGAGGATTTAGCAAGACTTAAAACAATTAATCCAGAGATTAAATTTGTTTTATCAATTGGTGGATGGGGTGCAGGTGGTTTCTCAGAAGCTGCTTACACAGAAGAAGGTAGAAAAAGATTTGCAAAAACAGGTATTGATATCGTACTTGAATACGGTTTAGATGGTTTAGATCTTGACTGGGAATACCCTTCTTACACCGTTGCAGGCATCGGCGGATGCTTAGAAGACAAACAAAACTTCACATTATTACTCAAACAAATTCGTGAAGATCTTAACAAAGTAAATGCAAACTACATGCTTACAATTGCAGCAGGTGGTGGCGCTTATTACTTAAAAGGTGTAGAAATGGACAAAGTGATTGAGCAATTAGACTATGTTCAACTTATGACTTACGACCTTCGTGGGGGATTCCAAACACTTACAGGTCACCATACTAACCTTTATGCACCACACTTAGATTTATTTGCGGCAAGTACTGAAGAAGCTGTTCGTGACTTCATGGCAGCAGGCGTACCAGCAGATAAAATCGTTATTGGTATTGCGTTCTACAGCAGAATGTGGAAAGGTGTTCCGGATGTAGATAATGGCTACCTTCAAATGGCTGAAACAGTTGGAACATATGGACCAAGCTATGGTGAACTTGTAGAAGGTTACATCAATAAAAATGGCTTTGTAAGACATTGGGATGATGTATGTAAAGCACCTTACCTTTTCAATGGTGACACATTTATCAGCTACGATGACGAAGAGTCTATTGCACACAAAATGAAATATATGAATGAACAAGGTTTATTTGGAGCAATGTACTGGGAGTACGGTACAGATGAAACACGTACTTTAACAGGACATATGAGACAAGAAATCGAAAAATTATAATCGTTAAAATATAGACACATAAGAAGGTGAGTTTATGAATATTGCAATCAATGGAGCAAAAGTAACCAATGTAACAATTGAAATGTTCTATGAGGACTTCTTGCCAGAAAACTTAAAATACTTAAAGGGAATGTTCGAAGGGAAAGCTAAGGAACTTTACGTTTTAGTAAGCAACGAACAATCTATTGAATATAAAGTTTTTGTAGGTCTTGGCAAAGAAAAAGATTTAACGCAAGAACTTGTAAGAAATGCTGTTGCTAAAGCAGCAAAAAGAGTAAAAGAGCTTAACTTAGAAGGTGCAAGTCTTCAACTTTGCAAGTCTTCTATTTTGTCTGAAGCACAAATCATCGAAGCGATGGTAGATGCTATAGAACTAGGTTTATACGCGTTTGACAAGTATAAAACAGATAAAAAAGAATGTAACACTCTAGAGTTTTCTATTGCAGGAGTGACAGACGTTGAAGTTGCCAATAGATGTGTAGAAGAAAGAAAACACATTGCAGCAGGGATCAACACTGCACGTAACATCATAAACGAACCTTCAAATGTATTATATCCTGAAACACTTGCTGAAATTGTACAAGCGTGCGGTAAGCAGTATGGATTTGAGGTAGAAGTACTTGAGGGTGAAGCACTTCATGCACTTGGTATGCATGCCATGCTTACCGTAGGGAATGGATCTGTACATAAGCCACGTCTTATTGTTATGCGCCACAAAAATGGCGGTGAACAAGAAACATTGGGGCTAGTTGGTAAAGGACTTACTTGTGATACAGGTGGGTACTCTTTAAAATCAAATGATTCTATGTATTACCAAAAAACAGATATGAGTGGTGCAGCAAGTGTACTTGGGACGATGATAGCACTTGGGCAAAATAAGATACATAAAAATGTTATTGGGGTTATTCCAGCTTGTGAAAACGTTGTTTCAGGCTGCAGCTACAAAGTAGGTGATGTAGTAACGACAATGGCAGGCAAAACTGTACAAGTTTTAAATACAGATGCTGAAGGGCGCTTGGCGCTTGCAGATGCGTTAACTTATATTATTGAAAAAGAAAAAGTAAGTAAAGTGATTGATTTAGCTACATTAACAGGTGTTGCTGGGGTTACTTTTGGTAACGTCTACACAGCAGCTATCTCAAATCATGATGATTTCTATAACACATTCTTAAGTGCGGCTGAAGATGCAGAAGAAAAATTCTGGAGACTTCCAACGGATGCACGTTATAGAGAATGGATTAATAGTGATGTAGCAGATCTTAAAAATACAGGTGCTGCAGGTGGTGGTACTATTACAGCAGCTATGTTCTTACAAGAATTTGTACAAGAACTTCCTTGGATTCACTTAGACATCGCAGCAACAGCTTGCGTTGACCCGGCTGTACGTGACTATGAATATAGAGGCGGTACAGGCGTAGCAATTAGAACACTATATGAACTTATAACAAAGTAGCGGAGGAAAAAATAATGGAACAACAATGGTTCAAAGATGCTAAACTTGGGATTTTCATTCATTATGGAATTTACGCAGTAAACGGTATTGCAGAGTCATGGTCATTCTACAATGGTAGAATCTCTCATGAAGAGTACATGAAACAATTAGATGGCTTCACAGCAGCTAACTTTGATGCTGAATACTGGGCTGACATCATTCAAAAATCAGGTGCAAACTACGCAGTACTTACAACAAAACATCATGACGGTGTAGCACTATTTGATACACAATATAGTGACTTAAACGTTGTGAAAAAAACACCAGCAAAAAGAGATATCGTAAAAGAGTTTTATGAAGCAATTCAAAAACGTGGTATCCGTTCAGGTGTATACTACTCACTTATTGACTGGTCACACCCAGATTATGCAAGCGTATATGAAGGTGGCAAAGTGCCAGAAGATTTAAGTACAGTGAACAAATTCACGAGTCCAACAGATGGTGTACAAGATGAAGAAAAATGGAACAGATTCTTAGAGTTCAACAACAACCAATTAGGTGAGCTTCTTACTAACTATGGTAAAATTGACCTTCTTTGGTTCGATGGTGACTGGGAAAGAAGTGCAGACCAATGGGGTCTTCCAAAATTCAAACAATACCTTCAAAGCTTCAACGAAGATATCATTATCAACTCTCGTTTAGCAGGTCATGGAGATTACAAAACTCCAGAACAAGGTATTCCAATCACTCGTCCAGAAGGCGCTTGGGAATTCTGTACAACGATTAACTCATCTTGGGGTTACCAACACAAAGATAATGATTATAAATCACTTAAACAAATTCTTCGTATGTTTGTTGACTGTATTAGCATGGGTGGTAACATGCTTCTTGATATCGGGCCAATGGAAGATGGTACAATTCCAGAAAGACAAGTGGAAACACTTCTTGGTCTTGGTAAATGGATTGAAGAACATAAAGAAGCTGTTTACGGCACAGAAGACGGTATTATGGCGCGTTACTGGGCTGGTGGTAGCACACTTTCACCTGATAAGAAAACACTTTACTTATTCGTACATGATACACCACAAGAAAGCGTATGCTTAAAAGGGTTATCAACACCTATCAAACGTATAAGTGTTCTTCACTCAGGTAAAGAATTAACCCACGTTATCCACGGTGGTGTGCCTTGGTTCAACATTCCAGGTACAACATGGATTAACATTACTCCAGAAGATGCACATGAGCATATCACAGTTCTTAAAGTAGAGCTTGAAGATGAAATTGATATGTATGGTGGTTCTGGGGCAGTAGTTACTCATAACTAAAACTTGTGGAAGTGGGTAGGGGTAGGTGGATACTCCTTCAACTTCCACTCAAGAACGCTAAGCAACCTTTCAAGGAAGTTTCGGAAGTGCATAAATGAGTTCTGATAAATAATAATAAACCCTATAAGAGATATGAGGAGAAGGAAATGAGCGTAAACTTTAGAATTCCAAAAACAGATATCGCATTTAATCCTCCAGTTTATATGTGCAAAAAGGCAAACAAGCCTTTTACATTAGACGGAAACATTGAAAAACCATTCTGGGAAGACATTCCTTTTACAGACTACTTTGTAGACATTGAAGGGGACAAAAGACCAGCACCACGTTTCAAAACACGTGCAAAAATGACTTGGGATAATGACAACCTTTACTTCGGTGCTATACTTGAAGGACCAGAAATCTGGGCTACACTTACAGAGCGTGATTGTGTTATCTTCCAAGACAACGATTTTGAAATTTTCATTGATGCCAATTCAGATACTCATGCTTACTTTGAGTTTGAAATGAATGCATTAAACACAGTATGGGACTTAATGCTTACAAAACCATACCGTGATGGTGGAAAACCAATCAATGCTTTTGATATCCAAGGGATGCAAACAGCTGTTCATATTGATGGTGACTTAAACAATCCTCAAGGCGACAACAAGCGTTGGATGGTAGAAGTTGTCATGCCATTTGCTGTATTACGCCAAGGTCAAAACAATTATAACCGTAATCCACAAGCTGGAGAATACTATAGAGTGAACTTCTCTCGTGTACATTGGAGAGTAGATGAAACAGAAACAGGCTTTACAAAACAAATCAATCCTGAAACAGGTGGAAGCTATCCAGAAGATAACTGGGTATGGGCACCAAGTGGTCTTATTAACATTCACTACCCAGAAACATGGGGCTTTGTATTCTTCGCTGAAGGGGATGAAACCTACGAAATTCCAGCAGATGAATATGCAAAATGGGAACTTAGAAGACTTTACTACCAACAACATGCACACTTTGACTTACACGGTCACTTTACAACTGACTTTGAAGCGCTTAAAGGGGAATGGGAATTTACAATCACTCCAGAGATTGAAGTTACAAAAAATGGATTCGAAATGCGCACTTTATCAAATGATGGCAAGAGAGAAATCGTTATTTTCTCAGACAGCCGTACAATGATACAAGACGTGAAATAAGGAGGTCCACATGCTAGTATCCTTACAACACCAACAAGCTATAGAACAACGTTTTGAAGTGGTTAAAGAGATGGCAAAAGGTAGAGCCGCAGCCCTTTTTAGTGTACTTAATACTTGTACAGAAGAAGAAGCGATTTGCTTAAAATACCTTTATGCTTATATGCCAGAGCATGACCTTGCAAGTTATGATGGGGAACTTTTCCTTCAATTTGTTAAGCAAGCTTTAGCTGTTAGAAAAATGGTACCTTGGGGTGAGAAGATTACAGGAGAACTTTTCCTTAATTACGTCCTTCAATACCGTATGAACAATGAAAATGTAGAGTTCTACAAAGATGCTTTTGCAACTGAGCTTTTACCACGCGTAAAAGAAATGAACATGCATGATGCAACCATTGAGACAAACTACTGGTGCTTCGAAAAAGCAACTTACCAGTCAACAGATATCCGTACAGCTTCTCCATTTACTGTCCTTCGTAATACATATGGTAGATGTGGAGAAGAGTCTACACTTTGTACAGCAGCACTTCGTTCTATTGGGATTCCAGCAAGACAAGTATATGCACCAAGATGGGCGCATTGTGATGACAACCATGCTTGGACAGAGGCTTGGATTGATGGCGAATGGCACTTTATCGGTGCATGTGAGCCAGAAATGAGAATGGACACAGGTTGGTTCTTACTTCCAGCTTCAAAAGGGATGCTTATTCATACACGTGCTTTCTCTACTTTTGTAGAAGATGAGCCATGCGTATACCAAACAGAGGCAATCTCTGAAGTCAATGTACTTGACCACTATGCAGAAGTTAAATCTATCACCGTTAAAGTAGTAGATGAACAAGGTCAAGCTTTAACTGATGCTAAAGTACGTTTTGAACTTATCAACTACTCAGAACTTTACCCACTAGCAGACCTTATGACAAATGCACAAGGTGAAGTAAGCTTCATTACAGGTCTTGGAGATCTTATGATTTGTGCTTACAAAGACGGCGTACATGCTTACGCTAAGATGGATGTAAGAACAATGGATACATTAGAAGTAGTGATTCCAGATGCTTTTGAAAATGAAGTAGGACCAATTGACTTAACAATGGTACCTGCAGAAGGTAAAGTACCTGTAGAAGAAGAGCTTAGTGCAGAAGTTAAAGCATTACATGAAGCAAAACATGCACGTGCATTAGCTATTCGTGGTGCTTTCAAAGAAACATTCTATACAGGAGACAAAGCGGTTGCATTTGCCACAACTTATGCACCATTTGAAAAAGAAGTGGCAGAAGCTTTAGAGAAATCTTTAGGGAACTACCAAGAGATGATGAACTTCTTCCAAGATGCAAAAACATCAGATTTACTTGCACAGAAGGTACAACTTCTGGGCACACTTAGAAAGAAAGATTTTACAGATATTACTTGTGACATTCTTCTTTCACACCTTGAAGGTGCAGTAGCGTTTAAAGAGGACTTCCAAGAAGACATCTTTGTAAACTACGTGCTTGCACCAAGAGTAGCATCAGAAATGATTGAAGGGTATAGACCAGAGCTTTTAGCACGTCTTGACAATGGACAACAAGCAAGCTTTAAGACAAACCCAGAAGAAGCGTATAACTACGTAATGGCTAATGTAAAACACGGTGTAGAAACAAACTACTCACTTGTTTACACACGTCCAGTAGGTCTATTTGACCTTCAAGTAGGGAGCGATGCATCTCGCAAAGTTCTTTTCGTAGCGATTTGTAGAACACTTGGTGTACCTGCAAAATACGTTTCAGTTACAAACACAGTAGCTTACTACAAAGAAGGCGAGTGGGTAAATTTAACGGGTGAAGTAGCAGCTCCTGTTCAAACAGGTACGCTCAAACTTGTTAAAGCAAACCAAGAACAAGCTTTCGATTACTATAGAAACTTTACAATTGCTAAACTTACAGAGGGTGTTTATACATCACTTGAGTACAATCACTTAAGTATTGAGGGTGAAAGTGTTACTTTAAGTTTAGAAGTTGGACACTACCGTATCTTGACAACCAATAGACAAGCAGATGGTACACTTCATGCGCGTATGCATTATGTAGATGTACAACTCGGGGGAGAATCATCACTTACTATTGATGTACGTCACGAGGAAGATACAAAAAAAGTAGTGGACATTACAGATGAAGAAGTCATGACACTAGAAGGTGAAACAAGACTTGTATCTAGTCTTGTAGAAGATGGAAAGCCTGCTATTGTAGCTTACTTAGAAGTAAGTGGCGAGCCTACAGAGCATTTACTTAACGAAATGCTTGAAGGTGTAGAAAAGTATAAAGCAGCAATGCCTCATATTTTATTTATCTTAAAAGATGCAAAAGACATTAATGACCCAACTTTAAGCAAAGTCCTTAAAGTCCTTCCTCATATTGAACTTTATGTTAGAAAAGATGAAGTTGTACTTGATGGCTTATATGAAGCCTTTGAAATTCATGATAAAAAGCTACCATTAGCTTATGATATGAACGCCCCAATGAAGGCACAATATGCTTGGGCAGGCTATAATGTAGGTATTGGAGAATTGTTACTTAAATATTTAGCTTAAAAATAAAAAAATACCTAACAAAAGCTTGACGAATGAGGGTGTACAATTAGATAATAGGATAGAGACTCATGTTTAATGGGGGGGGATGCATATGAGAAGAAAAAAAGAAGTGACAATGCAATTTATTGCTGACCAACTAGAAATCAGCAAGGTTACAGTTTCTAAAGCTTTAAAGGATCAAGACGGGGTAAGTGAAGAATTAAGGCAACGCATTAAGGCAGTAGCAGGTGAACTAGGCTATAAGCTTCCAGGTGCAGATCAAGTGACTGTCAATGCTAAAAATGTAGTCATTATGGTACAAGAAAAGTATGTAGATGCAAAGGAGTATACAACTTTTTATCTACGCTTTTATCAGAAGCTTGCATCAAGTCTCACACAACGAGGGTTTATGTGTAACTTATTTCCACTAGGAGAAAAGGCACCAAGTGCACAAGAGCTGAATAAGTGGTTTAATGACAGTAATGTCGGGGGCGTGATTGTCCTTGGAGATGTCAAAAAACAGCATATAAGCTTGATTAAAGACTTAAAGATTTCATTACTCTTTTTAGATTGCTATAATGCAGATGTAAACGTAGATTGTATTGTAACGGACAACTATTATAGTACCTTTGAGATTACAAATTACTTGAAAAAGTGTGGACACAAATCCATTGGGTTTGTAGGTAATATCAATGCTACAAGTAGTATTCAAGATCGCTTCTTAGGCTATTGTAGATCTCTTATGGGGTCAGGACTACCTATTAAGCAGGAATGTATTATCCCAGATAGAGATGAATTCAATGAAGAAATTGAATTCTTACTTCCCAAAGAGATGCCAACAGCCTTTATATGTAACTGTGATGACACAGCGTATAAGTTTGTACAACATCTTCTGTCTAAAGGATACCGAGTGCCAGAAGACGTATCCGTTGTAGGATTTGACAATGATATCTATGCAGAAGTCTCAGCACCCAAATTGACTACAGTAGCAGTCAATGTAGAAGTGATGACTGAGAAAGCAACCAATCTTATTATCGACAAGATACAAAATGGTGACCGAGATAAGCCAAGTCGCGTTTTTGTGACAGGGGATACGGTATACCGCCAATCAGTGAGCAACATTAATTAACATATATAACCTATTTAAAGGAGAAAGATCATGACTAAAATTATTGGACAAGCTTTACCAAATATTCCATGGCAAAACAAACCAGAAGGTTGCAACGACGTTGTTTGGAGATATTCAAACAACCCAGTTATTAAAAGAAATGCAATTCCATCATCAAACAGTATCTTCAACAGTGCAGTAGTACCATTTGAAGGTAAATTTGCTGGTGTATTCAGATGTGATAGCAAATCAAGAAGCATGGATATCTTTGCAGGTTTTAGTGAAGATGGTATCAACTGGAACATCAACCATACACCAATCACATTCGAAGGTGAAGATCAAGAGATCTTAAACAGAGAATACCGTTATGACCCACGTGTATGTTTCATCGAAGACAGATACTACATCACATGGTGTAATGGATACCATGGACCAACAATCGGTGTGGCTTACACATTCGACTTCAAAACTTTCCACCAATTAGAAAATGCTTTCTTACCATACAACAGAAATGGTGTTATGTTCCCAAGAAAAATCAACGGTCTTTACGGAATGGTAAGTAGACCATCTGATACAGGACATACTCCATTCGGAGATATCTTCTACAGCCAAACACCAGATATGGAATTCTGGGGTAAACACAGACATGTCATGTCAACTGTTAAAGGTGATGATTCTGCATGGCAATCAACAAAAATCGGTGCAGGCCCAATCCCTATCGAAACTACAGAAGGCTGGCTCATGATCTACCACGGTGTTCTTAACAGCTGTAATGGTTTCGTATACAGCTTTGGTGCAGCTATCCTTGATATCGACCAACCATGGGTTGTTAAATACAGAACTAAAGAATACCTTCTTTCACCACAAGAGTTATACGAATGTGTTGGTGACGTTCCAAACGTAGCATTCCCATGTGCAGCACTTACAGATGCTGAAACAGGAAGAATCGCAATTTACTACGGATGTGCAGATACTGTAACAGGTCTTGCATTCGCACAAGTTGACGAATTAGTAGAATACATCAAAAATAACTCACTATAAGAGTAGCAGGAGGAAGAAATAATGTTTCTTACAGACAGAAAGTTAGAAGCTAGACTTTATGAACTTGCAAGTTATCGTTACAGAGGCATTATTCCATTTGAATCCTTACTGGCACAAGAAGATACTTCGGGTATCTCAAATCCTGAAGTCCCAACAAGCTATGCTTGTTGGGATTTTATGGAAGTAGGGGAAAGATGGAGTGGTCGCGATCGTTATTTATGGTTACACAAAACAATCAGTGTTCCTAAAGAATGGGAAGGCAAAAAAATCCTAGGAATCTTTGACTTTGGTAACACTGGTGGAGGGAATAACTCAGGGTTTGAATCTCTTCTTTACATGAACGGGAAACCATACCAAGGGGTAGACTCTAACCACAAAGAAGCTTTCTTAAGCGGCGATGTAGCAGGAACAGAAGTAGGATTTACTTTTAGATTATGGTCAGGACTTGAAGGCGGTGGTGTACCAACACCTCAAGAGCACCGTATTAATCGTGCAGACCTTGCATGGCTCGATGAAAAAGTAGATGACCTTTTCTACATGACACGCGTCATCTTAGAAACAATCAAAGTACTCAATGAGTTTGATCCTGTTGTTCCACAAATTCGTATGGCACTTGACCGTGCATATAAGCTTATTGACTGGGCATATCCAGGAAGTGAAGACTTCTATGCCTCTGCACATGCAGCAGATGACCTTTTAAATGAACTCATTGCAGGGATAGATAAACAAAGTCTTGTAAAAGTAAAATGTGTAGGGCATACACACATTGACGTTGCATGGCTATGGAAACTTAAAAATACAAGAGAGAAATGTGCACGTTCTTTCTCTACAGTACTCAGACTTATGGAACAATACCCAGAGTATACTTTCCTTCAAACACAACCACAGCTTTATGAATACATCAAAGAAGACCATCCAGAGATGTTTGCACAAATTAAAGCAAAAGTTGAAGAAGGTAAGTGGGAAGCAGATGGCGGTATGTGGGTAGAAGCAGACTGTAACTTAACATCTGGTGAATCCCTTACACGTCAAATCTTAGTAGGTGGCAAGTTCTTCAGAGAAGAGCTTGGTCAAGAAATTAAATACTTATGGCTTCCAGACGTATTTGGTTACTCTTGGGCACTTCCACAAATTCTTAAAAAATCTGGTATCCCAATGTTTATGACAACTAAAATTAGTTGGAATCAATACAACCGTATGCCACATGATACATTCAAATGGCGTGGGATGGATGGTAGTGAAGTGCTTACTCACTTCATCACAGCACCAGAACCTTGGAGTGAGCCAGGTTCATGGTTCTACACTTACAACGGTCACTTAAGTCCAAAAATCGTAAAAGGTGTTTACGATGCATACCGTAACAAAGAGCTTACAGATGAAATGCTTATTTCATATGGTTACGGTGATGGTGGCGGTGGGGTTAACCGTGACATGTTAGAGTACCGTAGACGCGTGGATAAAATGCCAGGCTTACCAACACTTGAAACAGGTAAGGCTTCTGACTACTTCAAAGGCCTTCAAGAAAAAGTAGCAACGACTGATCAATACGTTCATACTTGGGATGGTGAGCTGTACTTAGAGTACCACCGTGGTACTTATACAAGCCAAGCTTATAACAAGAAAATGAACAGATTCTTAGAAAACTACTATCGTAAGGTAGAATGGTTAAGTGTACTTGAAGCACTTGAAAAAGGCAATGTTGCCCATGCACCACAAGATACTTTAACTGAAGGTTGGAAAATTATCTTAACACATCAGTTCCATGACATTATTCCAGGTTCATCTATTCGTGAAGTCTACGAAGATAGCCATGTTAACTACGACAAAGCAGAACAAATTGCTAAAGAAGTAGAAACAAGTGCACTGAACCACTTAGTGGAAAAAGCAGCACAAAAATGGACAATCGTCAACAGCACAAACTGGGAACGTAGCGATGAAGCCTTCATTGCACACACTGTGGAAGGTCATTTTGAAGATGAAGCAGGAAATGTGCTTGAATCTCAAAAAGTACACAACGGTTCTGTGGTTTATGTGGATAACGTACCATCTCTTGGATGGAAAACTATAACCCTTGTGGAAAAAGAATTAAATTCCATGGAAAAAATGACAGAAGTCTTTAGTTTTACTGATAACTGTATAGAGACACCATTCTATAAAGTGATGATGGATGCAGCGGGTCATATGACTTCTTTAGTAGATAAAACAGTAAATCGTGAGGTCCTTGCAAAAGGTGAACGTGCCAACGTGATTCAAATGTTTGAAGATAAACCACTTGCTCATGAAGCTTGGGATATCGATATCTACTACCAAGAAAAGATGCGTGAAGTATCAGACCTTACACGTATGGAAATGACAGAAGTAGGCCCACTTAAAATGGTCATTCGTCTTGAGTGGAAATACATGAATACAACCATCAAACAAGATATGATCTTCTACAAAGACGACAAACGTATCGACTTTAAGACATGGGTAGACTTTAGAGAACGCAAACAACTTATGAAGGTTGCATTCCCTGTAGATATCCGTTCAACTTATGCAACTTACGATGTACAGTACGGAAACGTACAACGTCCAACACACTGGAACACAAGTTGGGATTGGGCAAGATTCGAAACGGTTGCACACAAATGGGTGGACTTATCAGAACGTAACTACGGTGTCAGCTTAATGAATGACTGCAAATACGGTCATGACATTAAAGACAATGTGATTAGATTGACACTTCTTAAGTCAGCAACACACCCAGATACAGAACAAGACCAAGGTGAACACGAATTTACTTACTCACTTCTTCCACATGCAAATAGCTGGGTAGATGCAGAGACAGAAAAACGTGCTTACTTCCTTAACAATCCACTTCAAGTGGTAGAAGGTGCAGCGAAACAAGCAAACTATAGCTTCCTAAACCTTGACAACGACTTCATTGAAGTGGATGCGATCAAACGCTCAGAAGATGGCAAGTACCTTGTAGTACGTGCTCATGAATACACAGGTGGAAAACAACGTGTGACACTCACACTTGATAGACCAGTTGTGTCATGGCAAGAGTCAGACCTTATGGAACGTCCAGAAGGCGACAAACATACAAATGAGGCTATTGAACTAGAGTTTGGAGCTTATGAGATTAAGACTGTATTAATTGAATTATAGAATGTATAGAGAAGGACTCACCGTTTGGTGAGTCCTTTTTTTTAATTTGAATTTTATTTATAATGACATCAAAATGTGTATAATATAATTAGTGCGAAAGATTAAAATGCTAGGAGGGATCGCTTAGAAGAATTGGCAGAAGGTATGGATGAGCTAGCGTCTAAAATAGAAGAAGCAGAAGAGATGCTTGATAATTGATACAGTGAATAGAGTATTATTGGTAAGTCTATGGAGCCTTCAGGTTAGTTTAGGCTTGCGAAAGGGGTACAAGGGATGAGCACTTACATAGTAAAATGCAATCTCTCAATTAG
>NZ_JAVVQU010000048.1:0-19764 GCF_036655075.1 Niameybacter sp.
CATCTTCTTTGACAAGCCAATCTACAAAATTCAAATAGTCTTTTTCCATACACATATTCTGACCTCCATCTTAGTTAAACTTTTTACACATTAGGTTTAAAAGCTGACTGACTTTGCTGGTAAACTTGTAGTGCATGGAATCCTTTGATTTCCAATCTACTTATTGCCCCATGTCTTCACTCCTTTCTGCTAGAAAATAAAAAAACTCTCATCTCTAAGACTATCTTAAGTCTTAGGGACGAGAGTTCAATTTCCGTGGTACCACCCTATTTTATAAATCTATCTCTAGATTTACCTCTTCAAGTACGGCCACAATAGGCTTATACTCTAGTTCTGTAACGTGAACACACGTCATAGCATCACTTCCTGATGGAAGATCCGTATGCGGCTTCGAGCCTTGGTTCAATAAATGTTTCTTTACTCCTTTTCAGCACCCGGAGCTCTCTGCTAAACAAATCATTCATCTACTCTTCTCTTCATTGCCTTTAATATTCTTAATTTTTATTCATTATATATCTGATTGTTATCTTCGTCAACCACTTTATCCAAATAATTATTGGTTTTTAATTTTTTCATCTAGCTCGCTTAAGTACTCCCAGCGTGCCATCTTCTCTTCTAGTGCAGCTTCTTGGCGCTCTTTCTCTGCCATAAGTTCGCCAAGCTTACTATAGTTACTGGCTTCTTTTGCCATATCTTCTTCGATTTGCTCAAGACCTGCTTCTAACTTTTCAATATCACTTTCGATGTTTTCAAATTCTTTCATTTCATTGTAGCTCATCTTAAGTTTAGTAGCAGTTGTTTTCTTCCAAGTATCTGCTTTTGCTTTAGCTTCTTGGGCAGGTGCTGCCATCTCTTTTGCAGCTTCCTTACGATAAGCCACGTAGTCGCTATAGCCTCCTACACTATCTTTAATCACGCCATTCCCCTCAAACACAAAGAGCTTGTCTGAGATACGGTCTAAGAAGTAACGATCATGAGATACTGCAATAACAGGCCCATTGAAGTGCTCAATGTAGTCTTCTAATATTTGTAATGTTTGAATATCTAAGTCATTAGTAGGCTCATCCAGTAGCAGGACATTTACATCATTCATAAGTACACCAAGTAAATAAAGTCTACGTTTCTCGCCTCCAGAAAGTTTGCCAATCGGTGTATATTGCATAGATGAAGGGAATAAGAATCGCTCAAGCATCTTACTTGCTGATACAAGGCTGCCATCTTCAGAACGGACATATTCGCCACGCTCTTTAACATAGTCTATAACACGCATCTTGTCATCTAGCCCTTTATTTTCCTGACTATAGTACCCAATACGTACCGTTTCACCAATTTCTATAGTCCCACTATCTGCTTGCAACTCTCCTGTAATGAGGTTTAACAAAGTTGACTTACCAAGACCATTGTTTCCAATAATCCCAATACGTTCACCTTTGATAAAGTTATAGGTAAAGTCACGGATAAGGGTACGCTCACCAAAAGCCTTGCTTACATTTTCCATCTCGACTACCTTTTTCCCTAGTCTAGAGGTAGCAAGGCCAATATCCATCTTCTCTGTTTGTCTAAACTGCATATTGTCCTTTAACTCATGGAAACGGTCTTGTCTTGCCTTTTGTTTAGTACGGCGCGCCTCTACACCTTTACGCATCCATTCAAGTTCTTGTTTGAAAAGGGTTTTTTGCTTCTCTTCTAGGCGTTGCTCCATACTTGCACGTTGTGCACTCAGTTCTAGATAAGTTCCGTAATTCCCCTCATAGGTGTAGAGTTTTCCATTTTCTAACTCCACAATTTTGTTAGTTACACGGTCTAGGAAGTAACGGTCATGGGTAACCATGAGTACGGCACATTTTTTATTTTTTAGAAGTTCTTCTAAATAGTCAATGGTATCATTATCTAAATGGTTAGTCGGCTCATCCATGATAAGTAAGTTACATGGACGAATAAGGGCACCTGCTAGTGCAATACGTTTCTTTTGCCCACCTGATAAATTACCTACTTTTTGGTTGAAATCCGTGATACCGAGTTTAGTCAAAATGGCTTTTGCTTCACTTTCTGCTTGCCAAGCACCTACTGCATCCATTTCAGTTGTCAAACTTAAAAGCCTTTGTTGAAGTGTAGTATCTTCTGGATTTTTGTCTAATGCAAGTGCTGTTTCCTCATAGTTTTTAAGGACTTGCATAAATCTAGATGTCCCTTTAAAGATTTGCTCAATAACTGTCGCATCTTCTTCAAAGTGTGGATTTTGTGGAAGGTACTCTACCATCAATTCATTACTTGTTACAAGATCTCCAGCATCTGCTGTTTCAAATCCTGATAATATTTTAAGGAGACTGGATTTCCCTGTCCCATTGATTCCAATTAAACCTATTTTATCTTCACTATGGATACTTAAGGAAAGTTGATTGAAAATCACCTTTTCTCCATAGACTTTGCGTATATCCGTTGCTGCTAATAAAATCATATTTTTCCTCGCTCTCGCTTCATAAAATGATATTCCTATTATAGCATATTCCACCTGTTTTGCATTGTTTTTGTAATTTGTGATATACTTTCCTTAATTAGATTTATCTACACTACCAAAGAAAGCTGGGAAAATAATATGCTTAATGAACCTGTTATCAAACGTTTTTTAGACTACGTGAAAGTCGATACCACTTCTGACCCTCGTAGCACTTCTTTTCCAAGTACTACAAATCAAATAGAATTTGCCAAACAACTTAAAAGTGAATGTGAACAATTAGGCTTAACAGAAATCACTTTAGACGAGTATGGCTATGTCATGGCGACTTTACCAGCAAATACAAACAAAACCCTTCCAACCATTGGCTTTATTGCCCATATGGATACAGCGCCTGACTTTACAGGCAAAAATGTCAAACCTCAAGTCGTAGAAAACTACCAAGGTGGCGACATTGTTTTAAATGAAAAAGAAAACATAAAACTCTCTCCTGCACAATTTCCTGTCTTAAATGAGAAAATAGGCGAGACACTTATTACTACAGATGGTACAACCCTTCTTGGTGGAGATGACAAGGCTGGTATTGCAGCCATTCTATCAGCTTGTGAATACCTTCTTGCTCATCCAGAGATTCCTCATGGCAAAATCCGTATTGGCTTTACTCCTGATGAAGAAGTAGGACATGGGGCAGACCACTTTGACACTGCTAAGTTTGGCTGTGACTTTGCCTATACTGTAGATGGTAGCGGTATGCCTGAGCTTCAATCTCAAACTTTCAATGCAGCTTCTGCACATATTGAAGTTCAAGGAGTAAGCGTTCATCCAGGTTCTGCTAAAGACAAGATGAAAAACAGTCTCCTTATGGCCTATGAACTGAATAGCTTATTGCCATCTGAGGAAGTACCAGAGCATACAGAGCTCTTTGAAGGCTTCTATCTCCTTCATGACTTAGCTGGCTCTGTAGACCGCACAACTATGGACTACATCATCCGTGACCACGACCGTACCCTTTTTGAAAACCGCAAAAAGGTTATGACCGATGTTGTTGCTACTATGAATAGTCGCTATGGCGCAGGCAGCTTCACCTTAACTTTATCAGATAGCTACTATAATATGAAAGAAATCATCGACCAACATCCAGAAGTTATGGCCCTTGCTAACAAGGCCTTTGCAAGCTTAGGTATTGTCCCTAATGATGACCCTATTCGCGGCGGTACAGATGGTGCAAGACTTTCCTTTATGGGTCTACCTACACCAAACTTCTTTACAGGTACTTACAACGGGCACGGTCGCTACGAGTTTGTCGTAGCAAGTGAGCTTATTGTGGCTTACAAAATTGTTCTAGAAATCATCAAAGTAAGTGCAAACGGCTAGACTACAATAGATTCTTTTTCCTAAGAACATAAGAATAAGAGGTCAAGTTTCCTACGCTCTAGGACTTGACCTCTTACTCTATACATTCTTTTCATTCATGCTTTTCTTTCGCCCTATCTCCTTTGATGCTTTACTTATCCTATATTCCTTGTCATCTATTAACCTTTTTAATTTTTTATTTCCTTTTGTTTATCCGGCATGCACACAAAGTCCAATTCTTGAAACACTTCTTCGCTCTCTTGTGCTACTTCTTGGGTATTTAGTGCCTTAAAGGCTTCAAATTGGCGAGTGACAAAGTTATCTTTCCCACATCTTAGTGACCAGCCTACAAAACTTGCAAAGAAAATACCAACGACTACACAAATAATCATATCTTCCATAGTATCTGAGAGACTTCCAAGTTGCCCATTGGTCCCAAAGAAGGTATCTCCAACGAACTCAAAGATTTCCCAAAACACTGCGCTTGCACAGATGGTCATAAACAAAAACCAACTCATTACCTTGTATTGTTTTGTCTCCCAAAGCCGAAACTTAGGGTCTATCATTTTGAGTAAGACAATACCACCAAAGGCTACCAATACCGCTGAGAGACCGTGCAAAAAGATATCCCACCAACTCATATAGTCATAGGCTCTTAAGTAAGTCCCTCCCCATTGCGCTAAAAGGGCAAAAAACACTAAGAAGTACTGCATAAAACGTGTCAAATGCACATGAATCCACCTACTTAGTACCTCTGGTATAAAAGTAATGGCAATAACGGAAAGGACAATCACCATATTCAGCCATTCGCCCATTACCCCTAAAACTATTAAATTAATTAAAAGTAAAATACGTATACTATAAATGAGCCACATAAACTAAATTCCTTTTCATCTATTTATTTTCTATTAGTTTATGATTATTGTCTCTATCTTTATACCTAATGATTATTGGTTAGATTTTATATAAACAAAATTGTATTGACAAATTTTTATTTTATCACTATAATCAAATATATCAAATATAATATACTATTTACTAATAATATACCAACATATATTTTTATTAAAAGGGAGTAGTTTAAAATATATCATCAACAAACGCGATTGCATGCAATCTGGTGATATATACCATCTTATGGTTACAAGACTTTTAATATAATTTTCAGGTGATACTAACTGAAGGTTATATTAAAGGTCTTTTTTACTATTACACCTTTTTAATCATATAAATAGCATATTAAAATAGGAGGAAAATTATGAATAAGTATTTCAATCAACCTACATCTAAAGTCCTTGACGAGTTTAATGTGACTTTAGAAGGGCTCTCCACCAATCAAGCCCATAAACAACTTGAAACCTATGGACCTAATGCACTTTCTGAAGGCAAGAAAAAAAGTGGTCTTATTGTTTTCTTAGAACAGTTTAAAGACCTACTTGTTATTATTCTAATTGCCGCTGCTATCATCTCTATACTTTCTGGGAATATAGAAAGTACCATCGTTATTTTTGCTGTTATTATTTTAAATGCTATTTTAGGAACGGTACAACATTTTAAGGCTGAGAAATCTCTCAGTAGTCTCAAGGCACTCTCCGCCCCTAGTGCGAAAGTCATTCGTAATGGACAAAAGGTAGAACTTGCTTCTGCTGACATTGTCCCTGGCGATATTCTTTTCTTAGAAGCCGGTGACCTGGTTGTTGCAGATGGACGTGTCCTTGAAAGTTATTCCTTACAAGTTAACGAAAGCTCTTTAACGGGTGAATCTGAAAGTGTTTCTAAAATTTTCGATGTAGTTGCTAAAGAAGAAGTGGCTCTAGGTGATCAACTCAACATGGTATTTTCTGGTTCTCTTGTCACTTATGGTCGTGGGATTATCTTAGTCACTGCAACAGGTATGCAAACTGAAATTGGTAAAATTGCAACTTTAATGAATCAAACCCAACAAAAGAAAACACCACTTCAAGCTAACTTAGATGACTTTAGTAAGAAGTTAGCCTTTATCATCCTTGTTATTTGTGCAGGCGTCTTTGCCCTTAGCATTTACCGCAAAGTACCTATACTAGACTCTCTAATGTTTGCTGTAGCCCTTGCTGTAGCTGCTATTCCTGAAGCACTTAGTTCTATTGTTACAATCGTACTTGCCCTAGGTACTCAAAAAATGGCAAAACAAAATGCCATTATGAAAGAGCTTAAAGCTGTTGAAAGTTTAGGCAGTATCTCTATTATCTGCTCTGACAAAACAGGTACACTTACACAAAACAAAATGACGACTAAAAAAGTTTATTTAGACCATCAATTAGTAGATGGAGACAGATTAGACTACTCTACAGGACTTGGGCGTACACTTTTACAAAATGCCATTTTAACCAATGATTCCACAAGTCTTGGGGGACAAGAAATTGGCGACCCTACAGAAGTTGCCTTAGTTAACTTAGGTCAACGCTTAGGTCTTAGTGAAATTTCACTTCGCAACGAATACCCTCGTCTTAGTGAATTGCCTTTTGACTCTGACAGAAAACTTATGACTACACTCCATCTTATTGATAAAGAATATATTCTCTTTACTAAAGGTGCCGTAGACGTACTACTTGGACGTACAACCCACATTGCAACAGCTTCAGGTGTTCGTCCGATTACAGAAGAAGATATGGAACGCATTATTGAGGCAAATCAATCCCTTTCTGAGAATGGCTTACGTGTCTTAGCTTTTAGCTATAAGACAGTGGCTGCAAAAAAAGAGCTTACTTTAGAAGATGAAAAGAACTATGTCTTCCTTGGTCTTGTCTCTATGATTGACCCTCCTCGTGAAGAGTCTAAAGCAGCAGTTGCCGATGCACGACTTGCAGGAATCAAGCCTATTATGATTACAGGAGACCACCGTGTCACAGCTTCTGCTATTGCCAAAGAAATTGGTATACTAGGTTCTGAGGATATCGCTGTTGAAGGTAAAACATTAGATAAAATGACAGACCAAGAACTTGACCAACAGTTAGAACATATTGCAGTTTATGCTCGTGTATCTCCTGAAAATAAAATTCGTATTGTAGATGCATGGCAACGTAAAGGTAAGATCGTAGCTATGACGGGTGACGGTGTCAACGATGCACCTGCCCTTAAGAAAGCTGATATCGGTATTGCAATGGGTATTACAGGGACAGAAGTATCTAAAGATGCGGCAGCTATGATTTTAACAGATGATAACTTTGCAACCATTGTCAAAGCCATCACCAATGGACGTAATGTCTATACCAACATTAAGAATGCCATTAAGTTCTTACTTTCTGGGAATACTTCTGGAATCTTGGCGGTCTTATATACTTCAATCATGGCACTTCCTATGCCTTTTGCACCTGTTCACTTACTCTTTATCAACTTAGTAACAGACAGCTTACCTGCTATCGCTATTGGTATGGAATCTGCGCGTGATGACCTACTCAACCAAAAACCTCGTGACCCTAAAGCTTCTATTTTATCTCGTGACTTCTTACTTCGCATTTTGGTAGAAGGTAGTGTTATTGGTGTCTTCACTATGGTGGCTTACTATGCAGGTCTTGCTATTACACCAGCTCATGCAAGTACAATGGCTTTTGCAACACTTTGTCTTGCACGTCTATTCCACGGTTTTAACTGCCGTGGTAAAAAGTCTATTATACGACTTGGTTTTTTCACCAACACGTATAGTGTGGGTGCTTTTGCCCTTGGCTTCTTGTTCTTAAATGCTGTACTCTTCATCCCTGGTATTAAAGACTTATTTATGATTGCACCACTTACTATGAATCAAGTATGGACGATTTACGGCTTAGCTTTTATGCCAACCTTGATTATTCAAGTGTATAAATTCATTCGTGAAAGTTTTATAAAAGTTGGTTAAACCCCTTTTCCAAACACTTTAAGAGGACTTTTCTTCCTCTTAAAGTGTTTTTTACATATTTAGTTTACATGACTTTGTTATACTTACTTTTATAATTGTTAACGCTCAGTTATAATGAATTTTCACCCAAATTGAAAGGAGATTATAAATGAAAAGAAAAATATGGGGGTATTTACTCGTTTTAATCGGGGCACTGGCTTACATCTACGTTGAGCTACCTGTATTCAATCCTAAATTCACTTCACTTTATGTGATGATCGCAGGTATTGCCCTTTTACTCGGCTTCTTCTCTTTGAAAGGCCCTAACTTTATTACTGTAGAAGGTGAGCAAACTTTCTTCAATGTACCTAAACTTGCTAAGTTCTTCTTCAGCATAGGTATTCTTGCTATTGTAGTGACTGTTGCAGCACCTTTTGTATTGTCTGCACCCTTTCTTCACTCTAACAAATACCGTGACCTTTTAGGCAATGTTGAAGAGAGCCAATTCACTTCAGACATTAGTCCTGTAAGTGTATCAGACATCCGTCTTGTAGACCGTGAAACTGCTATTCGTCTAGGCGATAAGAAAATTGGTGAGGTACCTGCTCTTGGAAGTATTTCTAAACTTGGCGAGTTCCATATTCAACAAGTTAATGGCTCCTTATACTGGGTTGCACCACTTGTACATCGTGACACCATTAAATGGCTCACAAACCTAGAAGGTACTACAGGTTACATTATGGTTTCAGCCAACAATCCTCAAGATGTACGCTTCGTACAAGAGTTAGATGGCAAACCTGTTAAAATCGTTTATCAACCAGATGCTTACTTACATCAAGATTTAGCAAGACATGTTTATTTAAATGGACATACCAATGTAGGTCTTACAGACTTTACATTTGAAATCGATGATAATGGTGTACCTTTCTGGGTTGTCTCTCTCTATGAACATACAATCGGTTTTGGTGGTAGCGATGCTGTTGGTGTAGCTACTGTTAATGCATCCACTGGAGAAGTTGCTTCTTATACTATTGAAGAAGCACCTGCTTGGATTGATCGTATTCAACCTGAAAGCTTTATCAATGCACAAATCCGTGACTGGGGTCTTTATGTAGAAGGTTTCTTAAACGCTGTGATTACAGAAGCCAATGTTCTCGTTCCAACAAGAGGTATGTCTCTTGTTTACGGAGATGATGGCAAAAGCTACTGGTACACAGGGATTACTTCTTCTGGTGCAGATGAATCTACAATCGGCTTTATGCTTGTAGATACACGTACAAAAGAAGCAAAACTCTACAAACAACCTGGTGCTACAGAAATTGCTGCTATGCGTTCAGCCGAAGGTAAAGTTCAAGAAAAAGGCTATACAGCAACTTTCCCTGTTATGTATAACATTTTGGGCCAGCCAACTTACGTTATGTCTTTAAAAGATAAAGCAGGGCTTATCAAAATGGTTTCTTTCGTTTCTGTTGAAGACTACAGCTTAGTAGGTCTTGGAGAAAATAAAGAAGATGCACTTCGTAGTTATCAAGAAGCTTTAAAATCAAAAGGCAACCAAATCAACATTGGCAATCAAGCCACTCATCTTGAAGCAAAAGGCATCATTACACGTTTTAATGCCGATGTACAAAGTGGTAACACTTACTACTACTTCATGATAGATACAATGCCAAATATCGTCTTTATTGCCAACTCTAATGTATCTAAAGAACTTCCACTTACTCAAATAGGTGATTCAATCTCTCTTCTTTACAATGATTATAGTCAAGGCAATGTAGACCTTGCTGAATTTGATAACTTAGCTTTATCTATTGAATAATTATTTTTAAAAAGAAGAAGGATGCGTCGTGGCGCATCCTTCTTCTTTTCTTACATCTATGATAAGTTATTCACTTATTTTCACTGGAAGTATTGCTCAATGATTGCCACTACCTGTTCTAAGTAAACGCTATCTTCGCTGTCAAAACGTGCAAGTACTGGACTATCTATATCTAATACACCTATTACTTCTTGATTTCTTCTTATTGGGATAACAATTTCTGAACGTGATGCACTATCACATGCAATATGTCCAGGGAACGCATGCACATCTTCTACTACCTGCGTTTTATTTTCTGAGACCGCTGTCCCACAAACTCCACGCCCTACGGCAATATGCATACATGCTACCTTGCCTTGAAAAGGTCCAAGGATTAACTCGCCTTCTCTCATTAAGTAAAAGCCTACCCAATTGATTTGTTCTAAACACTCATTGAGTAGTGCTGATGTATTGGCCATAATAGCTATTGGTTCTTTTTCCCCTTCTAAAAGTGCTTCTAACTGCTTAAGCATTAATGTATAAAATGCCTTCTTGTCTTCTGTGGATGCCTTTTCTACTACAAACATGATTTTCTCCTTTGTGATGAATTTAAACCTATTATCTCACACTTTTACGGTTTCTTCATCCCATTTTGTCACACAAGCCTTCACATTATGTGAAAAAGCTTCTACCAAAGTGTCTTTGTTTTGATTGTAGTACTTGTGCATACGTTTAGCTACGTTGGGTGGATATTCATAACGTATTTGCTTAATGCCTGCTTCAAGTCCAACAATGGCCAAGTCACGCATACCCTCTTCATCCATTTTTTCTAAAAACTTGTCTACGTCTTCCCCCATTTTGTTTGCTGCTATGCGACGTACATGATTTCTGTCTGTAATTTGTTGTTTTGCTTGATACAGAATTGTATAAGCATCCATATGAGTTGTCATCTTGCTCTTCCTTTCCCCTATAACTCTTTTTCATTTATTCTTTTGCCATTCTTATTCTAATGGTTTTTCCAGTATTTGTAAAGCCATTTTGAGCAATATGCATTGTTTTCAGAATTTAATTTTAAGCATATAGACAGTTCTATATTAGAAACCTTTCCAATATTTTTGGTTAATATGCATATATAAGCAATTATTTTTTGTATAACTTATTATTTTTTCAATTATACACATATATTTTCCTCAATCTCTCTATTTTTTGTAACCTTTTTAAATAGGTATACTATAAGTTTTAGCCTTATACTATTGTATAATATTTACAACAACTACTATCCATTATAGTTTTTAGCATTTTGGACAAACTAAGTCTTAAATAAAATTGTGATGTTAGGAGATTTTCGCATGAAAAAAAGAAGTGCTTTATGGCTTATCTTTCTCATCTTTATAGCAACACTTACTCCGCTTTTTGCAGGCTCTGTAGATAATACAAAAATTGATTGGTGGCTTGTCAGAAGCCGTGACCACTCTACCCCTCGCATCAACGATAAGCTAGGCTTTGAGTTAGAAACTTATGATGCTTATTATATAGGTGACACAGCCTCAAAAGTTTTATATTTAACTTTTGACGAAGGGTATGAAAAAGGTTACACGCCACAAATTTTAGATACCCTAAAAGCCAAAGATGTCAAAGCAATGTTCTTTGTAACGTCTCCCTATGTGGATAAAAATCCAGAGCTTGTTAAACGTATGGTAGATGAAGGACATGTGGTTGCTAACCATTCCAACCATCATCCTTCTATGCCTACTTATACAGGTGATCCTACCAAATTTGCCAATGAGCTCAATGATGTAGCTAGCAAATATGAAGCACTTATTGGCAAACCTATGGTGAAGATGTTTAGACCCCCTATGGGACATTACTCCCAAAAAAGTTTAGCCATGACTAAAGCCCTAGGCTACAAAACTGTATTTTGGAGTTTTGCTTATGGAGATTATGACGTAGACAAACAACCTTCTCATGAAACCGCAAAAAAAATGATTCTTAACAACTTACACAATGGTTCTATTATGCTTTTACATGCCATTTCTAAAACCAATACTGAAGTACTAGACGAAGTGATTGACGAAGCACGTAACATGGGTTATACTTTTGAACTTTTCCAATAGTACTACCTGCTTATAAAAATAGATATTAATCCTACTCAATAGGAAAAGGTCTGTGAAACTAGGTTAAAGTTCCTAGTTTCACAGACCTTTTATTTATAAACACCTATCCTCACTAATCCCTATCCTTTCGTACTGTTCATACTCAGCTTTATAATATAGCTCTAAAGTCTAATGCGTCTGGTAAAGTATTTTCTTCTTGTTTTCCCTCTATTGTTGATGCAATCCCTTCCCATAACGTAGAGGTAAACGCATCCCCTTCTCGTATATCTTCCACTTCAATCCAACCGTCCTCACTTTTCAGAAGTGCCTTGGCCTCTTCTATTTGACCAAGCTGGGCATGAGCATGGGCTCTTGAAATTTTAACTCTTGTATTTTGTTTAATCTGTGCTGGCAGCGCTTCACACACTTCTAAAAGTGGACCATACGCCTCACACGCCATTAAAATGCCTATACAGTCCTTTACAAGCCCTTTGTTGTTTGGCATTAGCCAAATAGCCTCTATGCTGTAAGTTGTTGCCAATGTCCTCTCTTCTTTTAAGCTATGGGCTACAGCTAGTGCATGTTTAATGAAAGGATGTACTTCTAAATCTTGTGCCTGTTTGAAGCAAGCTATACCTTCATCAATTTGTTTTCTTACTAAATAAATAAGGCCTAACTGGTACCAGGTATAACTATTGTCTTTATCTTTCTTCTCCACAGCCCGTTGCAAAAGCCTAAAGTAAGTTTCATCTGCCATGTAAGAAATCGTTCGTTTTTCATCTGCCCAAGTTCTTCCTAATGTTCCCTTTGTTAAAAGCTGAACCCATTCATTTTTCTTTGCTACTATCCCAAAGTCTAAATGGATACTTAAAGGGCTTTCTAAAGCTATCTTTCTTCTTCTATTCTCTATTGCACCAAACACACTACCTGTTTGCACTAAGTGAGCCGGCAAAAGGGCAATACTTTCTCTTGTCTCTTCAAGATACACTTCTAGGTCTTTGGCCTTTAGGCTATCTTCTAGGGCATCGCCTACAGCTTTTCGCAGGGTATACCAATCGCCTTGTACAAGAGTAGACTCAACTTGGATAGCACCATATCCCTCTAGCCACTCCCATGTACTTTCAGCTTCCATAGGCAGACAACCATATTGGGTCTTTGCAAGTCCTGCTTGAATTTCTATGTATGGCCCTGCTTGTTGGGTCAAGTAGCTTTGCCATCTGCTACTACCTTTTGTCTGCCCCCATACAAACAGCTTTCTCCCTTGTAATCTGCTAGTAGATGTCTGAATCATGCCATATCCACTTTCATCTAACTGCGTAATATATTTGCGCCTTTCTTTTGCTATATCAAAGAAGTAATCTACTGAGTTTGGAATCTGTTTAGGACGGCTTATATCCACCCCCTCTACTATAGGTACCCCTACCTTATAGACACTTCCTGCCTTATTGGTATATGCCGAGTTTGCATCCACTACTAATCTACCTTTTTCAAGCTCTGGAACAGCCATATTGCTCCACCAGTACATAGGTACTTCTTTCTTATTGGGATTTACAATACGCATACGACACATTAAAAACTTAGAGTCCTCTGGTAAGAAGAAGTCCATTTGATAAGTTACCTTACGAATGCGTTCATACTCATACATTCTTAAGACTTCCATCCCTTCAACTTCTACGACGCCTACAAAAAGTTGGTCACAGGTATAAGGTGAATGCCCTATAACCCCTATATTCCATTCTACGCCACCACTTACCCAAGCATTACGCACAGCTAAGTTACTAGGTCTTATAACATCGTTTACATACAATAATTGTCTTCTCGCCACTTTGTCATACAAAGACCAAAGCCTTCCCCCCAAGCCTGGAATAAAGGTGGCTTTTAAATAGTCATTTTCTAAGTGAACGACTTCAACCGCTTCTTGGGTAATGGCTCTTGTATAGATATTTTGCTCTGTATAGGGATAAATCGTATCTACTGTCCCAAATCCAACATTTGCAGAGTCACCTGCTTCAAGTTTACTCTCTAATGTATTTTGTAAAATAGAAATACCAGATATAAAAGGCACCATCCCACTTTCATTCCACTTGCTTACAGACATGATTTCCTTTTTGAAACTTAATGTTGTACCCATGGTTTCTCCTCTTTAAATAGGTTATTTTAGCTTCATTATAGCCAACCCCTTATATCAGATATATGGATTATTTTTACTTTCTTTTGTACTTTCTCTATTCTCTTTACCACTTGTTATGCACCTTTTCAGCAAATCCTAATACCTCCTCTATATTTATTAGTGTCCCATCATCTAACAAAACCTTCCCACTATATTTTCCAAATACTTGGTGTTGGTCACTGACAATGAATCCTCCCCCAGCATGGTCCTTACGATCTAAAATAGGTTTAAAAATCATTTCAAAGCGTCCGTCGCTTGAGGTAAATTTCCAGGGTGCCAAATAATTTACTTTCCCCTCTAATTCCGGAATATGAAAACGCACTTCTTCTAACTTATGAGCTATTCCTTCATAAAAAAGCATATTCTCACTCGCTGCACTTGTATCACCAAATCCATAGCCTATGTTAAACCCAAAATTTTTGTCGTTTACTTTTCCCATTGCAGCCCCCCAGTACCATGTACTGTCATAAGGCCATACACCTCTTCCCCAGTCAAGTAGCGCCTGTGCCTCACTTTGGCGGAATGTGCAAAATAGCTTATCTGTCTTAGCATAGCCATGGGCACTCATTCCAACTATTTTTTGATTGTAATAAAAGGCATTAGATTTCCCCTTAAAAGGTGTGGCAATAACCATAGAATCTTTGGGAGGATTCGTAAGTAAAAACTCACATTCAAAGGGCTTTTCTTGATTAAAGTTCTTCATATAACACCTTAACCTACGTCCTTCTTTTCCATTGAATATATACAGCTCTACATGTTCATCTACATAGCGTATATCTCCCTTTTTAGAACTCTTTGGTAAAGCGAGCTTTCCAAAAGTAAAAGGAACCATATGGCTTTTAGTGTGATACCTTCTATTCTTAAAGTCTAATATAGAAACACTTACAAGCCCCATATAGCCATTATCTGCTATTGTAAGCGCTGCACCATAACTCTTATTCATCATTAAGTAATAATCCCACTCTTTAATTCTCCATTTACTCGCCTGAATGTCCTCTCTACTGTACTCTAATACCAAAGAAGTGGCATACCCTACCTCATTTAGTTTTCCTTGTTCGTTTAAAAGTTTCCCCCTTGTTCCAATCTCCCTCTGCATCCATTCACCCTCTTTAACTCCCATTTGTGCATCTACTATAAGTTTATGCACCAGTCTAGGATAAAATCAGCTTTAAATCTTTCAACTTTGCAACAGTTTTATGAAAGAGATGTTCATTTTTACATGTTATGCTATAATACAATATACTATCAAAATTCTACATAAAAGGAGATGTTTCTATGAGTAAGCACCTTTTAAAAATATTTTTTAAATCCGTAGGGATTACTTTAGGCAGCCTTTTTTTAATAGGTATTGCAAGCTTTTATATTTTGATTATGTCTGGTTGGCTAAGACCTACACAAGATTTGTGGGTTACGACAGCTATGACTACCTTAAACCACAAATGGTTGGCTACAGCATTTATTAATGAGGAGAAAATAGAAGAAATTATGAAACGTAATCAAGTAGACGATTCAGGTTTTGAAACGTCTACAGACCTCGTGCAAATCCCTTCAAAACAACCTGATGGTCATGCCCCTTCTAACGTTGACACCCCTTTAATAGATGCTTCTACTTATCTTGACCAAGGCTATAGGGCGTTAGAAGAGGGGATTTATTTAAAAGATGTATCAGGCAGTACTTGGAAGGGCAAGCTCATGTTAATTGAAAACCCCGCTCGCGTACAACTGGCACAAACCCGCTATCAATTTGAACGTGGGGACTTAGTTAAGACAATGGTAGCAACTCATAATGCCCGTGCAGGTATTAATGCTGGTGGGTTTGTAGATGGTCCTAACTACGACTCTAATGGCGGTACACCTGCCGGCCTACTTATTGTAGATAATCAGCTTGTTCAGTCCAATGGAGATATGGAACATAGTGTCATTGGATTCAATCAAGACAACGTCCTTGTCCTTGGCAAAATGACAAAACAAGAGGCTCTTGATGCTAACTTAAGAGATGCTGTAGATTTTCGTCCCTTCCTAATTGTAAACGGTGAAATCACCATCAAAGAAGGTACTGGTGGCTGGGGCATTGCACCTCGTACAGCAATTGGTCAACGTCCAACGGGTGAAGTCCTCTTTCTTTGTATTGACGGGAGACAACCAGGACACAGCATTGGCGTAGATCTTGACGTGCTCCAAAATACCCTCCTTGCAGAAGGCTGTATCAATGCTGCTATGCTAGATGGTGGAAGTTCTACTGTTATGTACTATGACAACAACTATGTCAACCAACCAAGTCTTGGCCATGAGCGCTACATCAACAATGCTTGGATTATACAGTAAGTTTATGTTCCGTTAGACACTTAGAACTTCTTTATATGGGAGTAACACTTCCCTATTACAAAAAATGAGATGGCTTATTTGATAAGCCACCTCATTTTTTATTTATATTTAATTTTGTAACCTAGTCTTCTAGTTTAAAAGCATAGATTAAAAGTGGACAAGACAAATCTTCAAAAGTTAAAGTTTTTACAACTTCAAACCCATTTTTTTCTAGTACTTTGCAAGAGCCTGTATTCTCACTTACTACATAAGCCATTAAAGTTTGGGCTTTTATCACTTCTTTGCCATAAGGCTTCATAACCTCTAAGATTTCTGTGCTGTATCCCTTGTTCCAGTAAGCTTTGCCGGTAAACGTGGTGAGGCTATAGACTTGTGGATCTTCTTCACTTTTCTTAAATACAAAGACACCTACAAATTGCTTACTTTCTTGTTCAAAAATAGCAAGACTATGACAGCTTGACTCATCTAAGTATTCTTCTAATAAAGCTTGTGTCTCTTCTAAACTTGTATGTCTAAAAAAACGCATAAACTGTGCGACTTCCTCATCTGAGGCTAGAGCATAGATAGACTCTAAGTCTTGTCTACCCAAAGGACGCATGAGCAGACGATTTGTTGTCACCTCTTGAGGCCCTATTCCTAGCACTTCTAAGCCTTGTTGAAAATACACATGCAAAGGATTTTTAAGAATCATATGACGAATTTCTATTTCTTTTGGGCGCCATCCTTTAAGCATATCAAAAGCTTGAAGCGTCTTGTTATAGAGTTCTTCCGGTATATCTGTCCCACTTTGTGGGTTACGTCCTAAATGAAGTACCACTTGTACCCATTTAATAAATGCCATATCTTGTGCATTTAAGTAGTCACTAAGGGCTACTTTTTCTGCCTTATCTTGTCCTTCTTCTGCTTCGCAATAAGCTTTTAGTAAGCTTGGTAACGTTTGAATTTGATTTTGATACTGTATAAACATCGTTTTTCCTCTTTCTTCCTCTCAACTCGTCTTTTTTATTTCCTGTGTCTTTATCCTAGTCGTTAATTGCGTGTTGCCACTTTTATTTTACCTTGCTGAGTGTTCACTTCTACTAGCTTTAATCCAAGTATTCCACAAGTTTTTCGCAGTGGGACATATAGTGTATCGCCGAGTGTAAGGTTCTTTTCTCCCCCACCGTTAAGCCAGTTTGGGCCTGCTACTAAGTAGTATTTGCCATAAGTTAAGGTACTCATTTGCGTAATAGCTGTATAGCCTACACTTCCACCTATACGCTGACCTAATTGTTCCAAATCTATGTACAATGTTCCTTGATCTTCAACTACAGATACTTTTTGATGACCTGTTACACCATCTATTTCCATACTCATTTCTACTTTTTCATAACAACATCTTGCAAGTTCTTCCATGGCTAAGCCATTTGTATGTAACTGAGTTGCTAGTTCTTTGCCTACATAGCGTATGTGCCATGGCTCATAGATGTAGCCTGTAATTGCTGTTTTATTTTTAGGGTAACGGATGATATATCCGTATTTATAGCAATTTGCAGCTAGCCACTGCCCTTCTTTGGTGTGCTCAAAACTTTCTTCTATAGTCCCACCACTTATTCCTGTTACATCCATAGCCAACCCCGTACGGTGTTCTGAGTCATTTGGAGTCGCTGTTCCGTTTTGATTTCTTCCATATTTTCTAAGCGCATTTTGATACAAGTTGTTTTGATAGTCATAGCTTCTGTAGCCACTCACTGCAACCAGCGTGATACCACTTGCCGCCGCGTCTTTAAACATATTTTCTAAGGCATACGCAGCTTCACGTTCCATATAATTTTTATCTATATTCCCTGGTGTTTGAAATCTCACTTTAGGTATCACTAAAGTTTTCGGTTTAAAGTGCTGGTCCACGGGATTTTGCTTATTCACAATCACATGATAAGTCTCATGTATCGCTCTATTTGCTACCATTGTTGGTCCTAATGCTTGTAACCCTATACATGATTGTACCGCTATGAGACCTGTGGCTATTATTTTATAATATTTCTTTTTCATATTTAATTTCCTCGCCAAATCCTCTATCTATTTGTTTTACATCTTTCGACCTACTCCCTATAGATTAGTACAGAAACCTCTAAATTTCAACACTCTAAAAAAAATAATCCAAAATTCACATTTTCTATTATTTCTAATTATATACTCTTAACAATTTTAAACTTTTTTATTTAAATACCGATGGTTTCGCTTTCCTCACACCTTTTATAGGCATACCCTACCTTGCCACACAACCAATAAGCCACCTTATGCTCAGTCTTATGTACGATAAAAGGGCTATATCCTTTGATTATTAATGGATATAGCCCTTTTATAAAATAAAATTTTTCATAAATTAAAACGATTTATGCCACGTTACAACATAGCGTTATTTATGATATATATCTCCGTTGTTGATTTGTGGATAGCGTGTAGCATGTCGGTTCCATCCACTTCCCCAGTACTGAACTTCCCCATCAAATTCTAGACAGATCATGGTAATTCCCATTAACTGATCTTCTTCACAGTCTGGTAAATTTTTGAGTGTAATACGGTACTCATCTTGTTCAAATTCTATAGCTGTTTCTGTTTTAAGGAAAGATGCTTTTAATAACTGATTTTGAATACCTGCAATATAAATAGTATGGTCTTGCTCTGGCCAGAAGAAATTCCAGACATATGCTTTGTTTCCTTCAAAAGTTACATTTGATGTTCCGTGATATGTAATACGTTTGGCATCTTTTTTTCCATATACAAATCCATCATGCTCATTAATCCATTTTCCAACTAATTCTAGTGGCAAAATAGCTTCATCTGGAATGGAACCATCTGCTCTAGGTCCGATATTTAATAATAGATTGCCACCTTCTTTTGTTACCTCATATAACATTCTCAAAATTTGTTGTGGTGTATGGCTATAGGGTTGTACCCTCTTAGAATCAAGATATCCCCAACTAATTCCATTAAATGTCATGCAGGCTTCCCAATCACGCCCAGCAGGTCCAGTGTGGCCTTCTGGTGTTTGGAAATCTTCTGGTAAGTGTGTTCTATTGTTAATAATAATATCTGGTTGCAATGATCTTACCATTTGATTAAGTCCAAGAGAGTCCCAACCTTCATGAGATTCCATTGGGCAAGCAATATCGTACCATAAAATATCTATCTTGCCGTAATTCTCCATCAATTCTCTATTTAAATCCTTAATATATTGAGTAAAACGTATTCTTGCCTCTTGATCAAAAGCACATCTTCCTGCATCTGGATGTCTCCAATCCATCATTGAAGAGTAGAACCCTACTTTCAAATCAAATTCATGGCATGCATCTACAAATTCACGTACGATATCCCTCTTAGCACCATAATTCACAGAATTAAATGGATTTACTTTTGAGTCCCATAAGCTAAATCCCTCATGATGTCTCGTAGTTAAAACCATATATTTCATACCAGCTTTTTTTGCTAGTTTAGCCCACTCTCTACAACATCCTTCTTTGGGAAGAAAACCATCGGCGAATTTTGCATATTCTTCAATTGGCCAGTTTTCCATAGCCATAGCCCATTCATGCTTTCCATATACAGAATAAAGTCCTAAATGAATAAACATCCCAAAGCGTGAATCTCTCCACCACTCCATTCTACTATCACGACTTTTTGTAATTTGCTCTTCATATTCTGACCTACATATTAAGTTGCTCATTATAGATTCTCTCC
>NZ_JAVVQU010000049.1:0-19663 GCF_036655075.1 Niameybacter sp.
TTGCAGTAACGAATACAGGTAATGTTCCAGCAAATAAGGTAGTCATCACTGACCCGATTCCAAATGGTACCGCATATATACCTGGCTCATTAACTGTTAGTGTACCTTATACAGGAAGTCCAGCAACGGCTATTACTTTAACAAATCCTATAGCTCCAGGTGCAACAGTTCCAATTTCTTTCCAAGTTCAAGTTGTTGCTATACCAAATCCAAATCCAATTAATAATACAGCACTTGTGAACTATGCTTATACAGTTAATCCACAAGATCCAGATGGTGTTACTGGCACTTCTACAAGTAACGTAGTGACAACGATAGTATTCACCTATAATTTTAGTCAACAAATTACAGACATTATTGAATCTGTTGCGCTTGAAGAAGCAGCATTAGCTGCTATAGCAAATGCTGAAGGTGCTAAAATACAAAAATTAGTAGCCACTGCAGGCATTACACCACAGGAACTTTTATGTGTAAATCAGAGTGTAGCAGATATGTTAGATTCTATTTCTATTTTAGAAGCTATACTCAAACAAAAACTTAACACAGTAAATTGTCAGATTTGCCCAACTTGTATGTAAGGTGTTGGATGAAATAAACAAGAGATAAGAAATGAATGGATCAAATAAAGAGGCAGATACTCTATATGGAGTATCTGTCTCTTTTATATTATAATAACGAAAGACCAATAAAGTAGTCCGGATAACTGGACTAAGGAGGAACTATGACCAAGCAAATTAAAATAGACTATTATGATGCATTTCGTTGTATAGCTGATAAGTGTGATTTTAGCTGTTGTCAAGAATGGAGGATTGCGGTAGACGACGAGACACGCAATCAATGGAAAGGGTTAAAACTACAAGCGACTCAAGACGCACAAAGTGAACAGCCTGCATTAACCCTTTATGATTGCCTAGAAAAGGAAGAGGACGGTCATATTATTACATTGAATGCGAATAAGAAGTGCCCGTTCTTGAACGCACAAAAACTGTGTAGATTAGTTCTAGAACTGGGGGAAGATTGTCTATCTGAAACGTGTACAAAGTTTCCAAGACGTATCAATATATTTGAGGATAGAACAGAATATGCTCTAGACTTTGCATGCCCAGCTGTCATTGATTTAATTTACAGTAAGGTAGAGGGTGCGAAGTTGTTGCAAGAGGGAATGGGCAAAGGCGATAGATCCTTATTATTTGCTGTACGTGAAATGATGTTGGTAGTTATGGAGGATGATACTTATTCCCTACCAGAGCGCATGATGATTATTTTCTATGTGTTGCTTGACTTGTTAGACGCGAAGCAGTTAACAAAAGAAAAAGTCAAAAGGTATGAGGATAAAGCGCATCTGAAGCCGTTGGTTGAGGCAATGGGTAAGATGAAGTTTAACGCAGCCTATTCCTTGTGGGAGAGAAATGAGTTGTTCCTGGATGTTGTGCATAACTATCGTAAGCAGAAGTTATATGTAGAGTATCTAGAGCCTATTGCGGTAAGAGCTGAAAGGTTAGAAGAAGCGTACTTGGAAGTTACTATTGGAGAAAAGGTATTGGCATTTGAGCAAGTATTTGAAGCCTATCATAAACTTGTAAAGGACTATGTAATAGCCGAAATCTTCGGAAGTAGTCTACTTCCAGAGATGACACTTACAGATATGGTCATTGCTTTTGAGTGGATTACAATGGAATACGCAACGATGAAACAAGCTATTTTCCTAAGCTGGCTTGAAGATGGGGAAAAGGAACTAGAATACAAGACAGTACGCCATGCTATGATGATTATTTCAAGGGTAACAGGGTATGACCAAGAGGATATAAAAGAATACCTAGAAAATAGTTTTGAAAGTACACTATGGGAATGGGGATACTTAGCACTTGTAGTAGGTAATGGGAGAATTTAAATAAATAAGATTAACTTTCAAATTATATAACTTAGAGAAGAAGGGACGTAATGATAGCGCAATTTAAAAGCAAATTGTATGATGCATCACAGCACTCAAACTATTGCTTATTCCCCTAGTGATTGAACAATTGCTTAACTCCTTTATGGGGATGGCAGACACTATGATGGTGAGCAATGTAGGGAGTGCGGCGATTTCAGCAGTATCGTTGGTAGACTCTATCAATGTACTAGTCATACAAGTTTTTGCAGCCATGGGAATAGGAATTGGACTAATGACAGTAGTAGGTCAATGTATAGGCGCAGGACGTAAGGAAGAGGCGAGGTACTACATCGTTAAGTTAACAGGCTATGCAGATGATAGTTGCCATTAGTATTGTCAAACCGATCTCTTGGGTGCTCTCATTTATCCCAGCCTATGGGATGCGTGCAGCTGGAGATGTCAAGTTCTCTATGATTGTATCCACTCTAACCATGTGGCTTTGTAGAGTAGCACTTTGTATCTATTTATGCCGAGTATGGGGATTTGGCCCAATGGCTGTATGGATTGGAATGTTTGCAGATTGGACGATTCGTGCCATCATCTTTAGCACCAGATTCTTAAGTGGTAAATGGTGTGAAAAAAGCATTGTTTAAGAAATAGATTAAATAAAGTACTACAAAATGTGAAAACATAACCTAGGCTAATTTTGTTGAGACTTTCTTTTGTTATACTAAAGAGAGCATATAACATAAGAGGAGGTTTGTAATGACTGTTATCTACAAACAATTTAAACATATTATTACGGAACAAGTTGAGCGTGAACAAGCATTTTTAGCGGAATATAAAGTGGGTCAACATACTATTGAAAATCCATATATAAAACTTAATCCATATCATATAGCACCACTTACAGCAGTTGTATTATTTGCAACAACTGAGGAGGTTGCCGGACGTGTAACGGTAAAAGGAAAAGAAGCAGCAGGAGACATGAGTTTTGAATTCCCTAAAGCAAAAGAACACGTTGTACAAGTATTAGGACTTTATGAAAACTATGCCAACCAAGTGGTTGTAGAACTTGAAGATGGAAGCACGACAACACTTACTATTCAAACAGAAGCGGCATCAGAAAAAGTAAAAGCACCAACACTTATCAACACAACACCAGAGTACTTAGGCAACAATGTCATCTTCGTATCCCCAACTTCTCCAGCAATGACAGCAGCATATGACTATAAAGGCGATGTACGTTGGTATATCACATTAAACCTTGCTTTTGACCTTAAACGTGCAAAAAATGGTCGTTTACTTGTAGGAACTAACCGTCTTGTCGCACCACCATACCACACAACAGGTCTTTATGAGATAGGGATGATTGGTAAAATCTACAAAGAGTATCGTTTACCAAGTGGTTATCACCATGACCACTTTGAAATGGAAGATGGCAACTTACTCATCCTAACTCAAGACCTTCCAACAGGGACAGTGGAAGATATGTGTGTTCTTGTAGATCGCAAAACAGGTATGATCCTTAAAACTTGGGATTACAAAAAAGTATTACCACAAGATATGGCAGGTTCAGGCAGTCAAGATGCTCATGACTGGTTCCATAACAATGCTGTATGGTACGACAAAAAAACAAATAGCTTAACACTATCTGGTCGTCATCAAGATGCTGTCATCAACTTAGATTATGAAACAGGTGACTTAAACTGGATTATTGGGGACCCAGAAGGCTGGCCACAAGAAATGGTAGACAAATATTTCTTTACACCAGTAGGAGATGGCGCATTCGATTGGCAATATGAACAACATGCATGTGTTGTGTTACCAGACGGCGACATTATGATGTTTGATAATGGACACTTCCGTGCTAAGAAAAAAGAAAACTATGTACCAGCAGATCAAAACTTCTCACGTGGTGTAAGATTCCATATTAATACAGAAGACATGACGATTGAACAAGTGTGGCAATACGGTAAAGAACGTGGAAAAGACTTCTTCTCTACATACATTTCAAATGTAGAATACTATGGTGAAGGTCATTACATGGTTCACTCAGGCGGAATCGGTTCACTTGATGGTGAAACTTGCAACCGCCCACCAGTATCGATTAAAGAAGGTACCGGTGAGGTAGTTTACAAATCTGTTACACTTGAAATCAAAGATGATGAAATCATGTACGAAATGCAATTACCAGCTAACTACTATCGTGCAGAAAAACTTTCATTATACTGTCAAGAAGATGTGCTCACATTTGGAAAAGGTGAATGCTTAGGTTCACTTGGTGTAACAGAACAAATGATGACAGAAGTTCCAGCAGAAGAAGTAAAAGAAGTACCTGATACTTACAATGTAAGAGTTGGGGAAGAAGAAGACCGTATCATCTTAAAAGCAACTTTTGAAAAAGGTCAACTTGTGATGCTTATCTTAGAAGGAGAAGAAAACACATACCGTTACTTCGTTCCAACAACTAAGAGACCATTCCTTGCAATGTGCGTAGGTACATTCCAAGAATCTGACGAACGTGCAGTAGAGTTCCCAGTAAGCAAAGAAGGTTTAGTAGGTAACTTAACAGTTAAATTACTTATTGATGATACACAATACGATACAGGTATGAGTATTCAATGCTCATAAGATCATAAGAACATAAGAAATTGTGGTACATAAAGACCACTTTTATGGAAGATGGATATAACATCGACTACATACGAAAAAGGTCTATGAAACTAGTTTGAAATCTAGTTTCATAGACCTTTTATTGATAAGGAACTTATAAATTTTAATGATACGATAACATTTCACTATATAAATTTTACAGATGAAGATTTTTATAAGTAGGCTTTGTATAAGCTTTGTGTTTGTAGGCAGCTGATAAATTAAATTTATTAGCTACAGTTGCATACATATAAGTTACAGATACAGAGATTAAAGAAGCTGCTAAAATGGAGATTTTGGCTACATTAATGACTGTAGGTGTACTACTAAATGCAATTTCTGATACGAAAATAGACATTGTAAAACCGATTCCCGCAAGGAGTGATACAGAGAAGATAGAACCCCAAGTTGCACCTTCCGGTTTTTCTGTTAAGCCTAATTTAGTAGCAACTGTTGTAAAAAGCATGATACCTAAAGGCTTCCCTACTGCAAGACCTACTACAGTGCCTAATACTAAGGTTGAGGTAGACTTGAAGTCCATAGCACCAGAAAGTACAATAGCTGTATTTACGAGTGCAAATAAAGGTAAGATGAATAAGTTGCATATAGGGCTTAAAACGTGCTCTAATCGATCTGCTGTGGATTCTCTTTGTCCTTGTATGGCTTCACTTGGGATAGTAAGAGCTAAGAGGACACCACTGATAGTAGCATGTACACCACTGAAGTAAATAAACAACCACATAACTAAGCCGACTGCTAAATAAGGTGCTATATGATTAACTTTATAACGTTTGTTCATCAAAGCAAGAAGACCTACTAAAATGAAGGCAATCATTAAATAAGTAAAGTTAATATCAGAAGAATATAACACACCTATAACTAAAATAGAAATAAGATCATCCACAACAGCTAAAGAAAGTAAAAAGATTTTAAGTGAAGGATCAAATTTATTTTTAAGAAGCATAAAAATACCTACTGCAAAAGCAATATCTGTAGAAATAGGTACGCCTATACCACGTACAAAAGGTGTGCCAAGATTAAATAGTGTAAAAATAATTGCTGGAACAATAACGCCACCTAATGCTGCAATAATAGGAAAGGAAGCTTTTTTAAAACTACATAGATGCCCATGTAAGACCTCATGTTTAATCTCTAACCCAACAGCTAGGAAAAAGATCGCCATTAAGAAGTCATTAACAATCATATGTAGATTAAAGTTTCCAAAGATGTCCACATCACTCAGTAAGTGATGATAAAAATTCCCAAGAGGACTATTTGCTAAAAGTAAGGAAAGAAGTGTTGCTGATATAAGAAGTAGGCCTGGGAAACACCTCAGACTGAGTGATGCTTTTTAGAGTGTAATGTTTCGTATTATTTTTCATGATGTAAGTCCCTTCTAGTTGTTAAGATGTAAGATGTCACAGTAAGAGATACTACTCCTATCAAAACTTAAAGTCAACAAAAAAACAAATAAAAGATAGTTCTTATTTTTGTAAATAATTAAGACGTAAGAGAAAAAAGAATTAAAATTAATTCTAAAAACTATACAATAAGAGCAATAGATCTCAGGTGATATAAAAAGAGCTTGATAATATTGAAAAAAGAGATATAAAAATAAAAAAGATTTAATGTGAAATTTTATTTAATGAATAATTTCATAAGGATAAAGTTAATAGAAGGAATAAAATAAAATGCAATAAAGTGAATTGACGTTCATATAAAATAAAGACACCTAGAAAAAAGTATAATCTACTACTTTTTTCTAGGTGTCTTTATTTTAAAGATTATTTGAGTAAGGATAAGAGCATTCTAGGACCTTGGTGATAAGGTATGAAAAAAAAATAGTTTGGCATACTATCTGGGAATAATTTGAATAATAAAAGGAGTGTCATTTAATGAAAAAACAATTTATAGCGCTCTTACTTGTTGTAATGAGTATAGTCTATACAGTTCCTGCTATGGGGGCACAGGAACAAGAAAAGGCGGATTCTTGTGTAGGGCAGGCAGTAGATACGTGTTCAAGCAGTATGATTACTATAGCCTATACGCAGTTAGATGAAGTGATTAAAGATAAAATGGGAATTCCTATGCTTACGGTTCAAGGTAATACGCCTACAGTAACTATAGGTGCTCATAAGAAAGTAAGTTCTCGTATTAATGCTTTCTATAAAAAGAAAGTGAAAGAGCTTAAAGTTCAAGAAAAAGAATATACCAAGATGGCAGGAGAAGATTATAACCAAAGAACTCAAGATGAGAAAAAGTATTGGGAAGGTTATGGACTTGGGAGAACCTACTCACAAGGTAGAGTAGATGAAAAAGTGATGAGCATCATAGAAAATAATTATGAGTATACAGGTGGTGCTCATCCTAATGCCACTCGGGTTGCACAAACCTTTAGTACACAAACGGGAAAACAATTGACTTTAGGAGACGTGTTGACGGATGAAGCTAAAGCTGACGAATTTATTAATGGATTCATTCTTCAAGAAACTAAAAAATATGAGTACAAAGATTATTTTTTTGAAGACTATCAACAGCATATTAAGGAGCTCTTAACAGAAAATACATGGTACTTATCAGATGAGGGTTTTGTCATTATTAGTAATGAATATATCATCTCACCTCATGTAGTAGGTATATTAGAGTTTACGATCCCCTATGACCAATTTCAATATCTTAAACCAGAATATAGACCTCAATAACTTTTGAATGCAATGGTGGGGTAGCTTATAACCCTACAGCGCTCAAATAAAATCTTGATATACCCTAGAGGAGGTATCTTTGAAGACATATCTTGCTGATATCTCCAAAATCTAGGCAAAATTGTAGTTTGTTTACTGTTAATGAATATATAAAAATATAAAATAAAACATTGTTTTAAAAGTATAAAATGCGACTAAAAAATGCCTAAAAACAGATATATTGCTTGGAAAATATAGAGTTAAATAAAAGTTTAAAAATAGTGATAATTATAAAGTAAAAACAATGTTTCACTATATGGTTTAATATAAAACATTGTTTTTAAACTTATAGTTTTTCTTAGGAATAGATTACAAAATAAGGTCATAATGATGTGGATTGTGGATTTGTGTATATAAATGTGTATAATTATATAAAAATTGAAGTTAAATATAAAGTTATACACAAGTTACATATAAATAGCGGATAAAACTAAAGTGAAACGATTGGCTTTGAAGCCTTTGACACAGAAAGAGAAACTTTGGTAAAGGCTCGTGTCCTTCTTAAAAAGGCTGCAAAACCATCTGAAGATCTAGAAGCAGAATATATAGCGGTATCAAGTGATAGGAAAAATTGGAGATAAAATGTATGCTTTTGTAGGTCTTGAAAGAATTGGTGGCATTATGGTGTATGATATTACCAATCCGAAAGCTGTGAACTATCAAAGTTATATCAATACAAGAGACTTTAGTGGTTCTCTCTTAGGAGACTGTGCGCCAGAAGGCTTAGAGTTTATTACAAAAGAACAAAGTCCAACAGGTGAAACTATTTTACTTGTAGCCAATGAAGTAAGTGGTACAGTGAGTGTGTTAGAAGTAAAGTAAGCAGACGTACTGAGGCTAATAGGCCCAGTAATAGGGTGCTAAGTGTTACCATCAAAAGATATATATATAACTAAAAAGTGCTACGCAAACTTACTAGAGTAGGTTTGCGTAGCACTTTTAGTTATAATATTATTTTTTGAAAATCCCAAATGGTTTTCCTACTGGTAAGAATACACGACCGAAGTGTGTATTAAGTACTGCAGCCCCACATCCGTAGAAGGATACAAGTGCGATTGCAAGTTCAGCGTAAGCTGCTAATTGATGCATACCATGTTCCATAATACCGAATGATGAGAATGCTAAACCAATGAACAAGAAATCAATAAGGACAAAGATAGTGAATAATACTTTGTGTGTTTCCATTGCGCCGATTGTCATGAAGATTGTGAAGATCAGGTAGCCTAAGAAAGCGAAACCTAATTGTTTTCCATCTGCACCAGCTGCTAATGTTTCGCCAAATACACCATTTTGGATTAACCATGTGAAGCCCATTGCATACCAGAAGAATGCGTAAGCACCGAATGCTGTTGCACCAAAAGTGTTATTGTGTTTGAAATCGTTAATACATGCCATAAGCTGTGCAGATGCACCAAGGAAGATAGCCCATGGTAATACAAGTGATACACCAGATGTAAGTCCTAATTTTTGTGAAGATGCAACTAATGTAACAATAGCAAGGCCGAAAAGACCTAATGCAGAAGGGTCTGCAACAATTACTTTAACTTTAGTTTCGTTCATACTAGTCTCCTAACAAGTTATTTATAATATCCGTTAATAAGTCAACAGTAGTTAAAATAACAAAATTTATGTCTATTGTCAATTTAAAATATTAACCTATTTTATGAAACATATTATAAAATAGACTCTATTAAGTTTCAAGGAGGTAGAAATAAAGGGAAATAAGTGGTATAAGCATGAAGTAGTTGGTTTTTTAATAGCATGTATTTTATGGTATAATAAGGGCAATAAATAGTGTAAACAAATAATAATTTACAATAAGAAGGATGACATTATGAGACGAGAAACACCGATAAAAATTAAAGACAATGAGGCAAAGGCGATTAGAAGAGGTAATCCACTTATTGCCAAAGAAGCCATTATCAATAGCAATCAGCTGAAAGAAGACGTTGTTTTAGTGAATTTATATGATGAGAAAAATAACTTCCTTGCAAAAGGGTATTATGGCAAACAAAATAAAGGTTATGGTTGGGTCCTTTCTTATAAAGAAAATGAAGTGATTGATGCAGCTTTTTTTGAACGTCAATTAGCGAAGGCGCTTGAATTTAGAAAACCACTTTATGAAGATGATTCAACAACGGCATTCCGCGTGTTTAATGGCGAAGGGGATGGTATAGGGGGACTAATCATTGATTATTATGAGGGTTGCTATGTAGTGAGTTGGTATAATGAAGGGATTTATACGTTTAAAGAGATGATTATAGAAATGCTTATTAAGGTAGGTAATCCAAAAGCAATCTATCAAAAGAAACGTTTCAATGAAGGTGGACAATATATAGAAGAAAATGACTTCGTTTGGGGCGTGGAACCAGCGTTTCCACTGATTGTAAAAGAAAACAATGTAAACTTTGCTGTTTACTTAAATGATGGGGCCATGGTTGGTGTGTTTTTAGACCAACGTCATGTTAGAAAGCTGATTCGAGATAAATATGCCAAAGGCAAACGTGTGCTTAATACTTTTTCCTATACAGGTGCATTTTCTATCTTTGCTGCACTTGGAGGTGGACAGACAACTAGTGTAGACTTAGCCAATAGAAGTTTAAGCAAAACAAGAGAACAATTTGAGGTCAATGGAATCGACCATACAGAACACCATATTATAGTAGAAGATGTATTTAAATACTTTAAGTATGCAGTTAAAAAGCAATTAAAATTTGATATGGTTATTTTAGACCCACCAAGTTTTGCAAGATCTAAAAAGTTTACCTTTAGTGCTTCAAAGGATTATAAAAATTTATTAAAAGAGGCCATTGCCATTACGGAAAAAGATGGGATCATTGTAGCTTCGACAAACTGTAATTTGTTTGATATGAATAAGTTCAAAGAATTCATTCGTCAAGCCTTTAAAGAAAGTGAAGTAGGGTACGACTTATTAGAAGAATTTACTTTGCCAGAAGACTTCAAGACTTTAGAGACTTTCAAAGAAGGTAATTATCTTAAAGTAGTATTCATTAAAAGACACTAAAAAGATACACAATAGTTATAGAAAGTCTAGGCCAAAGTGTACGCACATGGTTTATATTAGAAGTGGTAGATATAGAAATGTGACACAGTTACAGAAGCTTTCATATGTAGGTGATATCCTATTAACTATAAAATAATGAGTTGAGTTAGGGGTGTACAGATGAAAGAGCAGCGTAAAAGAAAGTGTGCAGGAGTAGATACCACTTATTGTGTAGCCTGTGGAGTGTGTATGAGAACATGCCCAGTTGGAGCCATATCCATTCCAAAAGGTATTTATGCCCAAGTGAATCCAAAGCAATGTATAGGATGTACAAAGTGTACTAAAGTATGTCCAGCCTCAACTATTCATATGGAGGAGGTAGAACAAAGTGAAAAATAATAAGAAGCATTGGTGGGAATACCTCTGGATAGGGACAAGTATTTATTTTGTCTTAGGATTTTTCAATATTTTATTTGGATGGTTGGGCCTTGTTTGTTTTTTAACGCCATTAATGATTTCTATCTTCAAGGGGAACAAATCATATTGTCATCATTACTGTGGCAGAGGGCAACTTTTGGAATTGTTAGATAAAAAATTAAAGATATCTAGAAATAAGCCCATGCCTACATGGCTAAAGCATAAGTATTTTAGATATGGATTTTTAGTATTTTTTATGGGGATGTTTATGAGTATGTTGTTCAATACATACCTTGTCTTTCAAGGTACCCAGTCTTTACAGGAAGTTTTAACTTTATTATGGAGCATTAAAGTGCCATGGCATTTAAGTGACATGAGCCACATCACACCATGGGTTGCTCAGTTTGCATTTGGATTTTATAGTTTGATGCTAACTTCTCTTATTTTGAGTATTATTACGCTAGTTTTATATAAGCCTAGAGCTTGGTGTATTTACTGTCCAATGGGAACTATGACACAACTCATATGTAAAGGGAAAAACAGGTGAGATAACAAGATTCATTAAATTATTTGGAATGGATTTAAGAAATATAGACGAATTTTACTACAACTCATAAATGAATGAAACATTAATGTTGTCAAATCAACTTATTAGGTATATGGATTAGAAAATGACTGCTTTATGTATTGGGATATCTTATATATTCTAGGAATAGAGCATAAAAAAGCTGATATTAGTGAATAACAAGAATATAAACGATCATTTAAGGAGGCACAAAAAGATGTATGACTTAGAAGATGATGGTTTACCTCTTGGACTTTCTATGCAACTTGCCCAAGATCCAGATGCAATGAGTTACTTTGCTACATTACCTAAAAGTGAACAAGAGCATTTAATAGAGTATATTAAAGAAGCCAGAACAGGTGATGAAGCAAAAAAACGTATTGATGAAGTTATAGAGCTTTGTCAAAAAAGAGAAAAATTTTATTAAGTAGTTACTTAGGTAACTGCTTTTTTTTATAATTTTTTATGCTGAAGAAAGTAAAAGAATAAGGTTTTAATATTTACTAATAAATAAAAATATTATATAGTTTAAATATAATATTAAGCATATAGATAGGGGAGAAGATACAGATGAAAAAACACTTGGGCTGGATGTTAGGAATATGCGTATTTTTTTGTATGCCTTTAATAAGCTTTGCAGAAATGATGCATATCTTTATATCCCCGGTAGAAGGCATCCATACATTGTTAGCACCTTTTGGTGAAAATAGAGGTGGATATGCCCATGAGGGGGTAGATATTGAGGTATCTATGTGGACGCCGTTATATGCGGTAGAAGCAGGAATTGTTACGAAGGCTGCCCCAGATTCAAAAGGCATAGAAAATGGTGGGGGTCAAATGATATTTATTAATCATGGACAAGGTGTTGAATCTCGTTATATGCATCTTGGTGCCTATGCAGTAAGTGTTGGAGATCGAGTGGAAAAAGGTGATCTCATTGGATTTTCAGGGGACAGTGGAGATGCAACAAAGCCACTTTTACACTACGAACTAAGAATAGATCAAATACCTGTTGATCCAATCTTTATGTTTAAGACAGCCGAAGATATTATACAAGAGCCAATGCAAACGTTAATGCCAGCAATGCCCATTGAAGCTGAATCTTTTTTAATAGCTCAGACATAAGGCAGAAAACGTAGAGGGATTGTTATATAATTGATAGTTATACGCGCGTGCCAAATAGAAGGTCTATGAAACTAGAAATTTAAGCTAGTTTCATAGACCTTCTATTGTTTAGTAGATGGGGCTAATAAAGCAGTAAGAAAAGTTGCCAAAGAAGATGTTGTAACTGGAAGACCTAGGGGGAAAGTACATTTATCTTTGGGAGAGAAATGAAAGTGTGGGAGTTGTAGGCATAATAGATGGTCACGCATCCCTTTGAATCCTGGACAACCATGAGTCCAATTATTTATAAAGCTATTATAAAGGGATGTAGCTGGAAATAGGTTTGAAAAGTTACTTGCAGCAAATAAGGTGGTGGGTAAATCACAGGCAGTAAAAAAAGTATTTAAGGTATAGAGTGGAAGCTTTAGTGTATTTTGATAATAAGTATTTACTTGAGTGCCTTGTGTTAAGAGGTCAATAGCACGTCTGTTTTCATTTTGATATCTTGTTGTATTAATGGCGAGGGAAGTAAGTCCAGTTGTTTGGGTGCACGTATCAGATTCGGTAAATTGGTTACCATGAGTACTGGAACAATTTTTATTAAGTGTATCACTGTTACCTTTGGAGGTCGTGCCGTTATTATTTTGATTGATGCCTAAAAGTTCAAGTTTAGTAGTATTGAGAGTAAGTGCCTGAGTGCATGAAGCAGAACAGTTATTGACAGCTGTTGTTGTTTCTCCTTCGGTGCAACTACTACTTTGGTTTTTATTCGTATTATGCGTGCTGGTATTGGAAGAAGAATCGGTACAATGATGATGTGTGGTGCACTCATAATTTCTAAAAGGGGTAAGGGCTGTAATAAGTGATTCTACTTCGGAGGAATCTTGATAATAAGTGGTTGCACATAAAGGCGTAGCTAAGAAAAAAAGTGTGACGCATTGATGCTTGATAGTATTTAAAAATGTACTAAAAGGGCTAGATGAAATTTGAGTTAAATCTGGAATAAAGGTAAGTGAGGTAATAGCGCATATTTCATCGTGTAAAAAACAAGGTGAGTAAAGGGATGTTAGCTTATGATCTAAGGAGGCTTCTACTAAAAGGGTTGCACAATCAGTAGTAGGATAAGACTGTGTACCTATGTAGAAGTTAACTTGTTCAGGGGTAACATCTATAATGAGTGAGAATGTAGCACATAAATAATAAAGGCTAAGGAGTAAAGCGTGTAGAGTAGCAAAATCATATGTATTTTCTGTAGAGGGAATGGAAAGCTTAAAGAAATAGGGAAGACTACAATCAGATAAAGCGTGAGCTGGGACAGGGAAAGTATTTTGTAATCCACAAAAATAAGTTTTATAAAAACAAGATTCGCTTCTTATAAAAAGCTCTTCTAACTTTTTGCCTTCGCATAATTCAGACATTACAATACCTCCTTTTTATACTTTTATAAATATATGCAAGGAGGAAAGGGAAGTAGCACTGTATAGAGCAATGAATCCAAAGGGGGGGCATTAGAGGATATGAAAAAGGAGTAGATTACTATAAAATATAAAATATATTATCTTGAAATATAGTTATTATTGAACAAAAATAGTTTATAATATAGATATTAATTTAACATATTGAATAAATGTTGAGGAGTGAAGGGAGTGTTTTTATGGGTGTAGCTACGACTATTGCATGTGTGCCTGTTGGTGAAATAGGGGAAGAACAGCGTTCAAGTAGAAATTTTGGTGTGAATCAATTGCCACCAGATAAGCATTTAGTTTGGCATATTATTTCTCAAGTAGGCGATACTGGGATTAGTTTTGATGTTAAACAAAAAGGCCCATCTGGTGCCAATGTCTTAAAGTATGAGCATATTACGGATGGAATGATCACAGATTATGAAGCACTCAGAAATCTTTATATTTCTAATCCGCAGCACGCTACTGGACATTTTATGGTGAGAGTAGAATCTTGTGAATAAGTAATTAATAGATAGGATAAGTTTAAAAGACTTATCCTATTTTTTATGAATAAACAATAAAATATAAAGAAGTCATTAATTATATTATTAGAGTATTAAAGTGTAAAATTATAAGTTGGTAAAAATATAATAGGTTTTATTGATAAAAAAATATTTTTCTACTTAAAAATATCGGTAAAATGTTGAAAAATCAAGTAAAATGTAGTAATATGAAGGACACTGATGTAATAGTCATAAGTAGATATTATAGTATAAAAACAGAGCCACACATGTGTGTAGGAAATTCAGTGAAGAAAGTGAGAAATACAATGAAAAAAAGATTATTTCTAGTAGGTTCTCCACCAGCAAGTGGAAAAACTTTTGTCTCAAAAAAATTAGCATCAAAATTAAATAATCCAGTTTATCTTGACAAAGATACGATTATTCCACTTTCAATGGCAGCCTACAAAGCAGCCAATGAACCATACAATAGAGATTCAGCATTCTTCAATACATATTTAAGAGATCCTGAGTACGTAGCTATTCTTGATGTAGCATTTGAATCATTAGAGTTTAACGATAATGTTATTGTAAATGCACCATTTACAAAAGAATTTAACAATGAAACATATGTATCTGAACTTAAAGCAAAACTTGCAGAAGTTGATACAGAACTTGTAATGGTTTGGGTATATTGCGAATTAGAAACCATTCACCAACGTATGATTGAAAGAGCTTCTGATAGAGACACTTGGAAACTTGAAAACTGGGATGAATATGTAAAAACTAAAGATAATAGCAAACCAACTAACAAAGCAGTGGTTGTTATTGAAAATAAAGATGAAGAAAGCGTTGAAAGACAACTTCAAGATGCATTCTTTTAAGCCGTGTAATGTAGAAAAGGTACTAAACTGTAGATAAGTCTAGTACCTTTTTTTGTGTTTTTAGGCTGTATAGATTTAACCAAACAAAAGAACGAGTAAAAAAATGAGTGTAACAAACCAAGAGATATAAATCATCCACTGACTTCCAAAATCACTGCAAGGATGATTGCAATAAGGGCAAAAATGGCTGTCAGGTTCTATGTGTTTGCTACAATGGACACAATTCATAGAGATGCCTCCTCTGCTTCTAGAAGTTGTATAGTATGTATAGCTTTTTCTAAATGCCTTTTAAGGAGTGTAAAGCCCAAAAAATAGAAGGTACATAAGGCAATAGAAGCAAAAATAAGACCGAGGAAACTTGTTGTAAAGCTATAGAAGCATAGACAAAAGTTCATAAAGGCATGGAAGAAGCTAGAAAAGAAAAGACCTTGTAACAAATACCCCCACTTATAAGTGCTATGCTGAAGATAAAGCATGCAGAAGAAGCCAAAAATAATGCTGTAGAAAAGATGGCAAGGGGTGGACACAAAGTTACGTAAAAAGGCGAGTGCATAGTCCCCATCATAGATATAAGTATAGAGTAGATTTTCTATGGTGGAGAAGATACAACTAGAGAATATAAGATAGAGTACTACATCCTCTTTGTGCCTAAGTTTTTTAAATCTGTGCGTTGCAAGATAGACGGGTATAAATTTGGCTAGCTCTTCAAAAGGTGCAACAGCTAAAAAGTTTTCTCCTAGTAAGTTAGCGAGGCTATGTGGAGGAAATAAAGTATTGATTGGATTTTCTAGGAAAAAACTTAAGATAGATACCAAGATGGTAGCCAAAATTTCATAAAAAAGAATTTTAAAGAGCATTTTATCTAAAGGGAGTGTATATTGGCGATTTCTTAGCAATAGGTAAAGTGTAACGAGGACAAAACTAATAGAAATGATATAGCTCACAAAAAGCACCCCCTCCTTCATCTTATCCACTAATAAATAGGAGTATGACTTTTTTAGATATAGAAGTCACAAAAAATATATTGTTTTGGAGAGACAACATGTTGCTTATGGAGTAGGAGGCAATATGTAGATTAATTTATGAAATAAAGAGCTATAAAACTAATTTTTAGTTTTATAGCTCTTTTATTTAGTTGGGATAATAAATATTAATGAGGTGACAACCTTATTTTGAGTGACAGCGGTCACAAGGATCAGTTTTGCTACTTTCAACTTGTGTACCACTTAAAATAGTTTTGCTTTTTGCTAAAGCTGAACAGTCTTTGGTAGTATGATAACTTTTGCCATTAGGTGTCCAGTAAACAGTTGGCGTTTGGACTTGTGGTGTTGTAGGTTTAGCTGTAGGGGTTGGTTTTGTGGAGGAGGTGCTTGTATCTTTGCCTTCCTGGGCACCACGATTATAGCTGCCTATAGGACAATCTGTTTGTAGTCCATTGCCTGTAGAGATAAAGACAATATTGCCACATTCATCTGAACGGTGAACTTCAATTTGTGCTTTTTCTAATTTTTCAATGGTTTCAATATGAGGATGACCATACTTGTTAGGATTACTTGCTAAGATGACAGCATATTCAGGTTGAAGTTTGCTTAAGAAGGCATCGGTGGTGCTACTATGGGAACCATGATGACCGACTTTAAGTAAGTCTACATCTGTCATGTGGTCTAAAATTTCTAATTCTGTTTCTTTTTCGGCGTCTCCAGTAAAGAGGAAGGTATCTTCGCCGTTTGTTAGGCGAAGTACAAGAGAAGCTTCGTTAGTAGTGGAACCACCATTGGTATTAAATACTTCAAAGTAACTATTTTCTAATTTGAATTGCTTACCTTCTAGAGGTACGCTTGGTGTAAGAGCTTTATCCATAGCTGCTTGGATAAAGCTTTGATAAGTTTTGGTTTCTGCATCACCATTGGCTACAAATAAATAGCGAATAGGGAAGTTTTTAATGATACTATCAAGTCCACCAATGTGGTCGGCATGAGGATGAGAAGCCACTACATATTCCAGCTCGGTTACACCTTGTTGTTCAAGATAGTTTACAAGGTCATGGTCATCATCTGTATCTCCACCATCAATAAGCATGGCTTTTTTGCCTTCTTTAATCAAGATGCTATCACTATTGCCTGTATCAATAAAGTGGACTTCAACTACCCCAGTGACTGTGGATGAGGGTGAAGAATTTGCAGGGACACGTGTACAACCTGCTAAAAAGATAAGACTTCCCAAAAGAATAACTTTGGATTTGTATAAGAATAAGTGTTTTTTGTTTAAGCTGCTCATGCTGTACTCCTTGTAGTAAATTGAATGTCACAGTTATCATACCATAAAAGATTACGATGTAGACATAAAAATGAAAAGTGACACAAGGTATAAGAAAAGATAAAGAGAATAAACGTGTCTACTTAGAAAGAGGGGCCTTCCAATTATTTGCAAAACACTTATAATAGAGATGAAGTAAGATAAGGGGAGGAGCAATGATGAGAAAATATTTATGGGGTGTAGTAGGTTTTATATGGATTTGGATAAGCTTGGGAACCTGGGCAAAGTACCCTAGTATAAAAGCGGAAGGTGCTATCCTCATCGAGAGTAAGACGAATACGATTCTTTATGAAAAAAATGCCCATCAACGTCTGTATCCTGCAAGCACGACTAAAATCTTAACGGCGCTACTTATTGAACAATCTTTAGATGAGAAACAAGTGATTACTAAATCTCAAGATAGTGTGAATACTGTGCCTAGAGATAGCAGTCATATTGGGTTGCAAGTAGGAGAGTCTTATACTGTTCAAGAAGGGCTTTATGGGCTTATGGTAGGGTCAGATAACTTTATTGCTCATGATTTAGCAAAGGCAGCTAAAGGGAGTATAGAGGCATTTGCTAACTGGATGAATGAAGAGGCAAAGGCATGTGGTGCTTTAAATACACATTTTACTAACCCACATGGGTATCATGATTCTAACCATTATACAACGGCTTATGACTTAGGAAAGATTGCTCAAAAGGCATTTGCCAATGAGAAGGTTGTAAAATTAGCAGGGACGAGTGACTATACTTTTCATGTAAAGAATAATAACCGTACATTAGAAATTTATAATAAAAACAAAATACTAAGAGAGGGTACGCCCTATTATAATAAAAATGTAGTAGCAGCTAAAACAGGTTATCATAGTGATGCAAAGCAGGCACTAGTAGCTAAGGCTGTTTATGGAGAGATGGAACTGATTGCAGTGGTCATGAAAACAGATAGCCCTGATCAGTATCAAGATATGAATAAACTATTTAAGTATGGTGCAGAAAACTTTAAAGTCCGAGGAACAAAAGGTTCATATCAACTTACAAATCGTACAGCATCACCTTGGGCACAAGACATGGTGTCTATGGGGATGGAACGTAACTGGATGGTAGATAAGGGGCAAAACTACCAGCAGCCTATTGCTGTATCTGAGTTGATCTATATGTTAAATGCGGCATTAAATCCTACAAATCGCATGACGCTCTCACAAGTGGCTACCCTTACAGGCCAAACAGATTTAAAAGAAGGAAATCAGTTAAAACGTGTGCAAGCAGCGGCATTAGTACGAGGGATGTGTGAACAAGAAGGATGGCTACAACCTATTCAGATTATTAATCCGTATATTCCAGATATAGAGCGAGTAAGTGCTTATGAGAAAAGTAATATAGAGTTCATGGTCAAAAGACAATTACTGGGGAATAAAGATGTGGATTTTAGACCTTATGAGTATTTAACTTGGCAAGAAGCTATTGTTATGACTTCAAGAGTCTTGAAATAGAATTATGACTAAAGGCATAAATACGCTATGAAAATGAGTAAGTTAATTCATTTATACACAAAAAAGGTATAAAACTAATGTAAATTTTTAGTTTTATACCTTTTTTATTGAGTGAGCCTAATCAATATTAAAACTGTGATAGGCATATTCTTATTTAAAGAGATTCAGAAAGTGTACACTTAACCGCATCTACATGTCCAGCTACTTTAACTTTACGGTAGATTTTAACTAGTTTACCTGTTTCATCAATGATGAAGGTACTTCTTTCTATACCAATACCTGTACGGCCACACATTGTTTTTTCTTTTAATACGTCATAAAGTTTACATACAACTTCTTCTTTGTCAGATAGAAGTACAAAAGGTAGGCTATACTTATCAATGAATTTAGCATGAGCAGTTAAGGTGTCACGGCTAATCCCTAGAATGACAGTGTTTTCACTGCTAAAATGTTCATATTGGTCGCGGAAGGCTTCAGCTTCTTTAGAACAACCTGGTGTATTATCCTTTGGATAGAAGTAAAGAATTACTTTTTTCCCTAAATAGTCACTTAACTGATGAGCTTGTCCATCTGAACCTGCTAAAGAAAAGTTGGGTGCTTGCATACCTTCTATTAATTGAATTGTTTCCATAGATAACCTCCGAGTAGATTTATTTATATAATAATTATTATTATATAAATAAATCT